>JAWODE010000501.1:0-4180 GCA_046483455.1 Candidatus Hydrogenedentota bacterium
AACGCTTCCCGGAGTACGATCGCGGCTTTGCTTGACGATCTCACCCCCGGCGCGTGGTATTCCGTCATGGAGTTTATCGACTACGCCCTGCAGCGGAATGAAGACGATGACATGCCTGTTCTGCGTTCTGCCGGAGGACATTGGCAGTATGTCACGCCGAGCGCGTCTATGGCTTTCCGCCGTGGCCTGGCCCGGTCGCTGGAAGAGAGTCTGCCGTGGCTTGGGCTTGTGGACAGGGCCGAATGCGAAGGCGAAAGCGCATTTCGGATTACGGAACTCGGCGCACTCGTGTTGCGCGAGCCGGACAAAGACGTTGCCAGGAACCTGTTCCCTTCCCGCAAATCGGAGCTTATTGTGCAACCCAATTTTGACATCGTGGTCGACATGAAAGCCGCTGATCCCCTGATCACGGTGCCCCTCGACCAGTTTTGCGAGCGGGTGAGCGCAAGCCAGGTAGCCGTGTATCATTTGACGAAAGAGACGTTTACCCGTGCCGTGCAACAGGGGCGTAACAGTGCCGCCTTTATCGAATTTCTTCTGTCCCACAACAAAGGCAAGAACCTGCCGCGTAATGTATTGACCACCCTCGAAGGCTGGCGCGGAGGCATGAAACGCGTCCGCCTGCGTACCGTCCAGGTGCTCGAGGCCGAGGACCCGCTCGTCATGGCCGATTTACGCCACAGAAAACGGGTGGCCAAACATGTCGACCACATCGAGACCGACCGGATGGTGGTCTTGAAAAAAACCCGCAAGAGCGAATTGAAGAAGCTCTTGGAAAAAGAAGGGTTTGTCGTCGAGTAAAACCTGGGGCAAATTTATTAACGCCGGTCTCGCAAAACAAGAATACGGCGGGCATGTTCTCTTTCGAGACGCATGCCCGCCTTTCGTAGCCTGCGGTGGGCCCGCAAGACCTACTTCGAAACCAAGCTGGCGGAAGTCGGCAACGCCTTCTCCTGCGCGTCTTTTGCCTCGGTATCCGTGATGTAAATCAATCCCGCGGGCTCTTCCTCGGACGCGATGGCCAGCAAATGGCACGTCACCAACAAACCGCTTTCAAGGCTCCCTGTACCTGCACCGTCGACGGTTACATGCAACCGCCCGGGGGCTGTCATAGTCGCCGTTACAGCTTTGTTTGCCTGAAGGGCCGAATCGCCGAGTGTGACGAAGGCGCCGTCGATCTTTTTCGGCGTGAGGACTGTCGGCTCGAAGCACAGGTCAAACGCGAGGGTGCTCGCCTGGCCGTCACTCAGATCAACGAGCCACACCGGCACGTCGAACATGGTGCCCGACACCGCCGTTTCTTCCGGCGTCATGGTCAGATGCACTTGCGGAAGGAAGAAGGTAAAGCCTTCCGGGAGAGTATAGGCCCCTGCGGGACTCTCCACCGTTACATCAGCCGTGCCTCCACCGGGCGGGGTCACGGCAAGGACGGCGCTACCGGTGGCGTCGATGCGCACCCAAGGCGACTCCGCCCCTCCGAAGAGGACACGAGAGACATCGCCGAGATTAGCGCCTGTAATCCGCACAATCGTTCCGCCGGTCTCGGCGCCGGTGTTCGGTTCGAGCGCGGAAATCACCGGCTCGCCCACGCCCGTCGATTTTTCGCTCAAGATAAGGGCATCGTTTAGTTCCGCGGCCTCGAGTTTAAGCCGGGTGGCCGCATTACGCGTCACGGTGGATAAGGCGCGGAAGGTCAGAACCGCCAGAGTCCCCTGCCCTGACAACGGGTCCGCGTTTGCACCGACGATCGTTATCTTACCCGTAAGGGGATTCACGATGGGGTCAAGCCATTCTTCCGTGAGTGACCCTTTGCTGGTATGCAAGTATTCGAGAGCACGCGGGTCGTACTGCACCTCGATGTAATACCCACGTATCATATTCGCTGTGTCGATACTCACCGGCACTTCGTAGGTAGCCTCAGGTTCCAGTTTTAATTTGCCAGGGATGCTAATCAACCGGGTGACTGCGTCAGGGGGACCATAATCCCGAAGCACGGCTTCTTTAACCGCCGCCTTGTCAGGCGTCAATTCGGGACCGATACCGTCGCCATCCACGTCGCACGGAAAAGCACTGATAGACCCCTCGTTTTGCCGCATGATCAGCGATGCATCCACGGTACCCACTATCGGCGGCTCATCACCACTCACATCTCCCGCGGCAAAGAACTCGAAATCCCCCTCGGCATCATCGGATTTCAAGGTTTTCTTGACGATGCCGGCGCGGTATTTCAGAATCAATACGGAATCCGCATTATTCACATGGCCATCGCCGTTCACATCGCCCCACAGATAGGTATCGTTATTCACAGTGAAAAGACCATCGTCGGTCGTAACGTGAGCCTCTCCCCCATTCGCTTCTGCCGAGGCAAAAGACAACGGCGAGGTCTGATCCTGTTCGGCTCCTTCTTTTACCGTGGCATATATGATGGCCACGGAGCCCGAGCCGGCGCTTAAAGCACTCCCGGACGCAGCAAACGACACCGAGCCGGCCCCGTTCGTAACCGCTGGGTCACCCCAGCTTTCCGTGGAAGTGCCAGCCGTTACGCTGGCGACCTCGAGCACATTTTCATCAAAGGAGACGGTTATATTGTATGCGCTAAACGCTTCAGCTTCAGCAATATTCACCGCACAAGGGACCGTTGCTCCCGCTTGGCCTTGCAGATCGGTAGGAATCGAAAGGGCATACGAAAGGACAGCTTCGACAGTCACCGTGCGGGTTGCCTCCGTGGCGGCGTTACCTGCACTGTCAGCTACGTTGTAGCGCAGGGTATATAGGCCCGCTTGCGAAGTATCTACTGTGCCCGAAACTTCGATCCGGCTCGTCAAGTCCCCTTCCAGAGTATCCGTAGCCGTCGCGCCGGGGTCAGTGAAAGGTTCACCGACCTTAAGCATCATTTCAGGGTCCCCGTTCAACGTAATGACGGGAGGCGTGCCGTCTGTCTGGCTACTCGTCAAACCGGCTCCTGAAGGCTCGGGGCTGACATTTCCCGCATTGTCCTCGAGAAGTACCCCAAAGTAGAAAGCCCCCTCGACACCGCCCGGGTCAAAAGTAAATGTTCCCGATTCCGTCGTAAGCGTCTGGCCGGTCCGCGCCCATCCACCGTCATTCGCCCGCACCCACAAGGAAACGGTTTTTAACCCGCTTACCGTGTCGCTCATGCCGCTGTAATCAATCGAAACGCTGGTGGCGGGCGCATAATCCGGCGATTGGGCCGTCCCTACAGTTGGAGAAGCCGTGTCGTAGATTGTTCTCGTGGCATTAGGCAATGTGGGCGTTGTCTCGGATGAGGTAAGATTCTTAAGAGCCACGGCTGTCGTGTCGGAAACCGTTGGAAGGCTTCCGTCGTCAAATGCGAGTGCCGGAAAACACACGATTATGACCAAAAGAGCAAAAACCGTATTCTGCCGCCGCATGCCATACCCTCCGATAGTCGGCCAACGATATTGGTTCATCTTGAGAACCCCCATGTCCCTACACGCGGAATCTATGCATTTGTCGCCAAACATATCAAGAATCCATCCCTAACACAGCAAGAACTACCGCCTGTACATCAACGGCATCCACCTCTCCGACCCCATTCACATCGGCCGGAACAGGTGTCGGCACCCCTAACGCACCATTAATTACGTGCTGGAGGTCTGCCGCATCAACCGTCCCGTTCTGGTCTACGTCACAAGGAACCCCGCTCTTGGGATAGGAGCTTGCTGATGCGCCATCGGTGCCGCGCGCAAACTCGATGACGTCCCAATAGCCGTCCCCGTCAGAATCGTTATTGTAAGGATCAAGCCCGAGATCGAATTTCTCGATATTAGCGAGCCCGTCGCCGTTCGCATCTTCATAGGCGTCATCAGGGTCATTGGGGTCGAGCCCGTTCCACACCTCCCATCCATCCGGTATACCGTCGCCGTCGGTATCAAAATTAAGCGGGTCCGTGCCCAGCGCGGCCTCGACTTCGTCTGAAAGACCGTCCCCATCGCTGTCCACATAGGCCGCCGGCGTTACCGACACAAGCACTGCGTCGCCGGCGCTACTCGGAGTTGCGCCCGCTGGACTAATAACAAGCGTAGACGACAACGTCAAGGCCAGGACGATTCGGGCGATAACCGATCTGTGTGCCATTATATTCATTCCAAGGTCTCCCCCTTTTACGGAAGGCTCACGTTGCACTGGGTAATTAGGA
>JAWODE010000515.1:0-4405 GCA_046483455.1 Candidatus Hydrogenedentota bacterium
GGCCCATACCGCACTTGCGCGAACCGGTTCCTCGGGTGTGTCGTCGTCATCGCCATTATCGGGTATGATATCGGGTGGGAGCGGACACCCGAGAAACAACACCAGGGTGCACAGAAGGACGCTGACCTTCAATAGCTTACGAATATCTCGCATTGGCTTTTCTCCCTATCACAAAGGGCGTATGCCCGCCAAGCCCTGCGCATTAGTTTAGCCTATAGTAAGAGACGCGGGTTAAGCAAATAGTTTCGTTCAAAGGATGTATGAGCCTTGGTCAATATGATATAGTCTGTTCTCCTTTTGGGGGCGTGATTTTCGCAGGCAACACAGGCAGTGGAGGCCCCTTTCAAATGCCAAATGGTAAGTACAATCATCAAGAAATCGAACAAAAGTGGCAGCAATACTGGCAGGATAATAAGACGTTCCAATGTGAAGTCGATCCGTCCAAGCCTAAATACTACGTACTAGATATGTTTCCGTATCCGAGCGGCGACGGCCTGCATGTGGGTCATCCCGAAGGGTATACGGCAACGGATATCATTTCGCGTTACAAACGGATGCGCGGTTTCAACGTGCTGCATCCCATGGGCTGGGATGCCTTTGGCTTGCCGGCCGAGCGCCACGCCGTGCGTACGGGCGAGCATCCTGCCGTAGTCACCAACAAAAATTGCGAGAATTTCAAGCGTCAGATTCAGTCCCTGGGGCTCTCTTATGACTGGGACCGCGAAATCAACACCACCGACCCGAAATATTACAAATGGACCCAGTGGATATTCGAAGTCCTTTTCGAGCGGGGACTTGCCTATCAGGCGGAAGCCCCCGTCAACTGGTGTCCGGCCTTAGGCACCGTGCTGGCCAACGAAGAGGTCAAGGACGGCAAATACGTCGAAACCGGCGACCCGGTCGAGCGGCGCATGATGAAACAGTGGATGCTCAAAATCACAGCGTATGCGGAACGCCTGCTCGAAGACCTCGACGACTTGGATTGGCCGGAAGGCATCAAGACGATGCAGCGCGAGTGGATAGGGCGGAGCGAGGGCGCCGACGTCGTTTTCAAAGTCGAGGGGTCTGGAGAGACGTTCACGGTGTTTACGACGAGGCCGGATACCCTTTTCGGGGCAACGTATTGCGTTTTGGCCCCTGAGCACCCCATAACGCGCAGTATCACGACCGAGCCGCAACGCGAAGAGGTCGAGGCTTACATCGAGGCGGCCTCGAAGCGAAGCGCCCAGGACCGCATGAAGGAGGAGCGGGAAAAGACGGGTGTCTTCACGGGGGCTTATGCCATCAATCCCGTCAATGGCGCCTTGGCGCCCATTTGGACCGCCGATTACGTGTTGGCGGAATACGGCTATGGGGCGATTATGGCCGTTCCCGCTCATGATACCCGTGACCATGAATTCGCGCGGAAATTCGGGCTGCCCATTATCGAGGTTATCCACCGGGATGGCATCGACGTACAGGAAGAAGGCTGGGTGGGCGATGGAACGCTCGTAAATTCCGGTTTTGCTTCCCCGGAGGAGATACCGGCTGATCAGCGCGCTCGGTTGAAAGACTTCTGGAAGGTTCCGGATGACGCGCCGAATATCAATGGTCTGAACGTCGATGATGCCAAGAAAACCATCTCGAGATGGTTGGAGACGCAGGAACTCGGACAGGGAACCGTAAACTACCGCCTGCGCGACTGGCTGTTCTCGCGTCAGCGGTACTGGGGCGAGCCCTTTCCGCTGATTACCCTCGAGGATGGTACGGTTAAGGCTGTGCCCTTGAAAGACTTGCCGGTCGTTCTTCCCGAATTGGATGAGTACAAACCGACGGAGGATGGCCGGCCGCCCCTGGCCCGCGCTAAGGACTGGGTCGAGACCATCGATCCCGAAACGGGAGCAAGCGCAAAACGCGAAACCAATACCATGCCGCAATGGGCGGGTTCGTGTTGGTACTATCTGCGATTCTGCGATGCCCGGAATGATAAGGAAGCATGGTCCAAGGACGCCGAGTCCTATTGGATGCCGGTGGACCTCTACGTTGGCGGCGCCGAGCATGCGGTTTTGCACCTGCTCTATGCGCGATTCTGGCACAAGGTGTTGTTTGACGCCGGCTATGTCTCGACCAAAGAACCGTTCATGAAGCTGTTTAACCAGGGTATGATCCTGGCCTACTCGTATCAGGATGAGTCGGGCAAGTATTACTACCCGCGGCAGGTCGAACAGCGCGATGGGGAATGGTACGTCACCGGCACGGACACCCGGGTACGCTCCCAGGTCGAAAAAATGAGCAAATCGCGCTACAACGTGGTGAATCCGGATGACGTTGTGCGCGAATTGGGCGCTGACTCGATGCGGCTTTACGAAATGTTCATGGGACCGCTCGACCGCGATAAGCCTTGGACCGACGAAGGCGTTCAGGGTGTTCACCGCTTCTTACGCCGCACGTGGACCGTCTTCGTAGCCGAGGACGGCGCCCTGAACCCGAAAATCGTCGACTCGGGCGGGGAAGCACCGGCGAAGAAGGTTCTGCACAATGCCATCAAGGCGGTCACGGAGGACATCGAGGATATGTCGTTCAATACTGCCATCTCCCGCATGATGGAGTTTGTGAATGAAGCAACCAAGGCGGCGAAAATAGACAAGGAGGACGCGGAGAAATTCGTCTTGATTCTCGCGCCCTTCGCGCCGCACATGGCCGAAGAACTGTGGGAACGGCTGGGACACTCGAATAGTCTGGCCTACGAACCATGGCCCGAGTATGACGAGAGCCTGTTGACCGAAGACACTATCGACATCGCTGTTCAGGTGCTCGGAAAGCTGCGCGGCGTTGTGAAGGTTCCGACGGACGCTTCTAAAGAATATATTCTCGAAGCGGCCAAAGCCGATCCGAATGTGCAACGTCATATTGAAGGAAAGAATATCGTCAAGGAAATTTACGTGCCGGGGAAACTGGTAAATCTGGTTGCCAAGTAGCCGGCTTTCTTGCGTGCTTTTCAGGAAAAGCATCTTCTTGTTACTCATAATCAAACTGAAATGCCGCAATTTTCGTTTTTGGGAGGTTCATTATGCAATACCGTGCGTTTGGCGACACAGGATTCAATGTTTCAGCCCTTGGTTTCGGGACTATGCGCTTGCCGGTTATTGACGGCGATGCCGGAAACATCGATCGTTCCCCGACCATTCGTATGGTCCGCTACGCCATCGACAAAGGCGTCAATTACGTGGACAGCGCCTACGCGTATCATGATGGGAAAAGCGAGGTCGTGCTGGGCGAGGCCCTCCAGGACGGCTACCGCGATCGCGTTAAAGTCGCCACTAAATTGCCCACGTGGTTTGTCGAAAAAGAAGACGACGTCGAGAAACTGCTCGATACTCAGCTCGAACGCCTTCAGATGGACTTCATCGACTTTTATCTCGTGCATAATCTCAACAGTGCGCTCTGGCCGATTGCGCGCGACCGGGGCGTCATCCCGGCACTCGAGCGCGCTCGGGATAAAGGCAAGATCGGACATATCGGCTTCTCGTTTCACGATTCTTTCGCCCTCTTCAAAGAGATCATCGACGCGTACCCGGGTTGGGAATTCGTGCAGATTCAGTACAACTACGTCAACGAAAGCGTCCAGGCCGGCACCGAGGGTCTCGAATATGCGGCGTCCAAGGGTCTCCCCGTCGTAATCATGGAACCCCTGCTTGGGGGCTGTCTTGTCAACCCGCCCGAGCCCATTCTCGAGGTTTTTAGGGAGTCCGACCATCCCGACCGCTCGCCGGTAGATTGGGCCCTGCAGTGGCTCTGGAACCGCCCCGAAGTCACCACCGTCTTGAGCGGCATGGGGGCGATGCACGAAGTCGAGGAAAACCTGGCCTGCGCGGACCGCTCGGGCGTGGGCACCCTTTCCGAGGAAGAACAGGAGACGCTTTCCGATACGGCCTATGCTTTCCGTCAGTTGAACCAGATTCCGTGCACCAAATGCGGCTATTGCATGCCATGCCCTCATGGCGTTGACATTCCCCGCAACTTCGCCATGTACAACAACATGCATATCTTTCACGGCAACCAGGATTTCCTCAACCGCACCATCTACATCAATTTCATGCCGAAAGAAACCCGCGCCGACAAGTGCACGGCCTGCAACGAATGCCTGCCCAAATGCTCGCAAAAGATCGATATTCCCGACCTGATGCCGAAAGTCCACGAGGAATTAAGCCGGCCGCTGGGGTAAAGGCGGGGCAACTGCCCAGACACGGACTCACACGGACGGACACGGCGCGGCATAGGCGCACCCAAACTGCCGCGTCCGGAGTCCACGCTCGTCGACGCGGGCTTGCCCGGACTGGCCCCCTGCTTTCGGAGGGGTGACGAAAGGGACTACGAACCATGAGCCCTTGGGCTCACCCGCGGACGATGGAAATGCGGGTGTCGG
>JAWODE010000535.1:0-6127 GCA_046483455.1 Candidatus Hydrogenedentota bacterium
GCCTCGGTTCTGCGCCTGCCGCTCTGCCACGACACGGAGGTGCGGCGGTTGCGCTGTTCTTGTCCCTGGCGCTGCACCGGCCGAGTCGGTTTTCTGCGGTTTGCGGGTACGCCACCTTACCCTGAAACAGGTTGACTCAAACCGCTGCCAGATCAGCGCGCCCTTGAGCCGCGCCCCTTATTCCATATGACGCGGAGGCGGTCTATGCGGGACCATGGCGCATGTTCGATATCCTTTCCGTTCCCGAAACCGTGGAGTTTTGGGTAGAGCAGAACGGATGCGAACCGGTGCCGCTCGTGGAACCAATACCTGACAGAAATCCCACCGACGGAACAACCACGACCCGCGAAACTTATGTAGATAAAGATGGCATACCGAAGGTCGTCCATTTCAAAGTGCATAATGGAGGCCACAATTGGCCGGGCGGCAACCATCGTGTGCCGGGGTTTATCATCGGTCCCCAGAGTCGCGACTTCAGCGCCACAGAAAAGATTTGGGAGTTCTTCACGTTACACCAGCGGGACACGAGCCCATCAAAGAAAGCCCCCGTAGGTTAACGGTCCTTCAACACGCACCGCCCCCCTACAAAGTGGAGAGAAGAAACAAAGTCCACAGCGCAGCACAGCCGCAACCAAAATAGAAACCAAAGAATCCACCCCCTGTCCGCTTCGCGGAGTAAGACGCACGGCTTCGCCGTTGCGCTCCCCCCGCCAGCGGGGACACACGATCAGTGAAGCGTTTAAACGCCTCTTCGAGGGAAATACCTCCCTTTACAGTTTGCACGAATTTTTATAGGTAGTAGTGTGGAGTTGGTTGAAAGGCGTACTTTCGCGTCCCCGATTTATATACTTTAGGTTCCCCTCTGCGTTCTCAGCGCCTCTGCGGTGAAGTTCCCGGCTTGTTTATGACGCAGAGACGCAGAGTCCACAGGTCCAAGGTTCTCCTGTCAAGTTTGTTCATCCTGTCAAAAAAACGTTCCTTCGCCCTTTTTACCAGTGCTTAGCAACCGTGCGAAATGTCTCCGCGACACGTTTCGCCACGCTGGGCTTGTCGTCTTTGGATTCCCTCAAAATAGCACGCGCAAAATCGCCGGGATTGCACCACGTGGTGCACAGGTAGCCGATCATGCCACCCCGGGCCTGGCGTTCGGCACTTTCCAGCAGAGCCAACGCGGCCGACGGGGATTTCCACGTGGCGGGCCAGACGCGAAATCCTTTCTCCTGAAAATAACCGATGGAGGGATAATCGGACATGCGATTGTAATGCCAGTCGCAGATGATGATGTCTTTCGGAATCATGTCGATGGCCGGTGCCGTATTGTTGTCGCTACTTTCAAAGCGGTGGTAACGAATCTCCGCCTGATCGATGAGCCGATCGCCCCACATGAGCATTGTGAGGCCCTTCTTCTTGACGAGGTAATCATAGTAGTCGTTGGCGGCCGTAGCGAATATCTCAGCGGGACTCTCCCCCTGATAATGCGGCGTAGTTTCGTCGGGAAACAGCATGACTTCGTCCATCCCCACATGGAAATACCTGCATTCAAAGGCTTCGATCAACTCGTCGAATAGCGGGAAAATGACTTCGTTGACGCGCGGATCGAGAGGATTCCAACTCACGTGATAGTGGTCGGGATCGCTGTAGTCGGGCTTTGGCGGCGCCATCAGTTCGGGGTAGGTGCTCAGAAAAACATTGGGCCGGTGCCCCTGATGGCCAAAACACTGAAACTGAGGGATCAATTCGATGTTATGACGCCGGCAAACAGCCAAAAGCTGTTGCACATCCGCCTTGTTCATTCCATTTTTTGAGGCCAGTTCCGGATGGGATTGATATTGGAAGTTGAAATCGACCTCGACAATCAGCGCATTCAGCCCCTCCGGCGCCAGTTCTTCCTCAATGGCACGAATCAGAATCGGCAAGTCGGCCCGATTGCTCATATAGACGTGCAATCCTCGCCACGCATCTTCCGGCAAGGGCCCCGGACCAGTATTCGTCGCACATCCCACTGAAAAAACCACGCATAGGGAAATCTGAATCGCTGCTTTCAACCATCTGGACATTGTTCGCTCCATTTGGACTTCGAGTAATCGAGATTCTGCAACGGAGATACTGGACCTGTTGAAAACGCCGGGGAGTGCATCGCAACCGCGAAAAACGGCCGGGACAGTCCCCGGTTTGCTGCGCAAACCACCGGGTCAGTCGCCGCTTTTCGCTCAATCCCAACGGTTCAAGGACTTTTCAACTGCTCGACAGTCGTATCGTAATGCAGTTTAGTTTCTAACGCAATTGGTCCAAATTGGCCCTCACCTTACCCTCTCTTGTCAATCCTGCAAATCCTGGCAGAGACTCTTTCTTCCTCCTCCCAAATCGCCGCGTATGTGTCATAGCGCATACACCCAGATAGGGGAAGATGTTATGTACTTAAGGTTGCTAGCATCTGTCATTTTTGTTGTTTTCGCAATCGAGTTCCTTCTCTATTGCTATTGTCGCTGGTTGCAGAGGAATAAATAGAGAATAATCGAAGAATTCATGGCCACACGGAAACGACGTATGTATTCACGATTTGTTTTCTCCGCGATCTCTGCGGCTCTGCGTTGAAATGTTCTTGACGTTAAACCACAAAGGCACGAAGGATGTTGTAACACGGGCGGCTTGCTCGTGATGGATCATGACCAGGAGGGCCGTGTTACGACAAAGCCAATGATGAGCAATAGGGTCCTGCTACCTGAGCAACAACGCTGGGCAAATGCTTCCGGGGATGCGAGGTATCTTGCCTGCGGATGGGGTAGTATCATCGGCCCGCGAAACCGATGCCGCGGATAGCATCACGAAACACACACGGAGAGAACAGTTTTTTTGCATTAATCCATTCTCGATTGCAGCGAATTCACTTTTGTACGAAGCGCTCTAACGCCACGCTTCCCTCCAAAACCGTAGAGCCCGGCGCAGACGTGATACGCGCCTCCAGTGTATGCAGTCCTTTCGCTAAATTAATTAATTCGGAGAAGAATGCTCTGTCCTTGTTACGGTTTGCACCCGCAGGCACGGTATTAACCGATGTTGCGGCGACAACCTCGCCATCGCACAGCAGTTCCACGGCAACAGGTCCCGAATCGACCGCTCCAATATTGCTCAATGCCGCGGTAACGAGAAATCCGCCAGAGGAGTCAGGCTCAATCCAGATGCTGTGCGGCAAAAACGTCAGGCAAGGTTTGATCCAATACTCGAAACAGAGGCGGTCGGCATTCCGTTGCACGGCTTCGTGGTGCCGGTCCATCTCTTCGGTTCGCACTAATCCGTAATGCTGGCTTCCGTAGCCGCCATTGTACCAGCCTATGCCCCGCATTTCGGGGAAACGCTGGCGTATGAAACGGATTACTTCCTCCTGCTCGCCCAGAGTAGTGCGATCGGGCCGCTCGGAAGTATCGAGAGCGATCAATGTGTAGCAATCGTTCCCGTAGGCCGGCTGAAACATGTCCGTATTCCGGATATAGGGAGATACCCGCGCTTCGATAGCGGCATAGATGTCCTCCGTGCCCAATTCGTCGGGCAACGCCCGCCACAAATAGGTTTCTAACAAAAACAGGTCCGCGCCCTGGCGCACGATCCCTGCCAATTCGGGACGCGGCCCTCCCCCGTTCCAGACCGCGAAAAACCGCCGCGGCTTCTCGCGTTTCGCAAGCGCAAGGGCTTCCATGGAAGCAATCGACGCATCGAGTTTGAACGTTTCGGGATATCCCCCGACCTCATCGATGCCGAAACCACGAATCTCGTCGCCCCCTCCCGTGTACTTATCGATAAAGGTCTGGCGAATCTCTTTCAGAACGGCTTCCGGATTCGTCCGGGCTTTCTCCTTGTCGTAATAGGACCAGCTCATACCCCCGTATGCCCAGTTGAGAGGAATCACACCGCGCTCTTCAAGGCGCACGAAATTCTCCTGGCCTTTTGCCGTAGAGGTAACAACCGTGGTCCATCGCGCATACGGCACTTCGCGATACCAGGGGAAATGCAACTTGAAATTACGGCCTCTTATAATAAAGGGCAGTATAATTTCGGCGGTATTGTCTCCCCTATTGGATTCCGATAGCCGGTTGTTCGGATCCACCTCCACCTGCACCGTGAATAATCCATTAGCCTTAGAAGACCATGTGAAATTGGCCTCGGCGTAACTGCCCTGCCGCACAAGTTCGAGGTCTTCCGAAACGAGAATTTCTGCGCCAGTCTTCTTTATGGTCAGTCGTGCGGGAATCTTTGCCGGCGTCTCTCCTTCACACCCCGCACGCACACTGATAGTCACCGTGTCGCCTTGCGTCGGAAGAACCGGATTAGTAAAAAGTCCCCCTTCAAGATAGGGCTCAGCCGATACACTCACGTTTGCTGCATGCACCACCATACTCAGGCAACAAGCAACAGCCACGGCTATACATGCATTTCTCATCTCAAATCCTCTCCATCTGCTGCACGCCAGTATGGGCGCATACCCGCAAACCCAGCTTTTTTAGCTAAAACAAGACCGCGTGAGAGCATATCTCAGGCCATCGTAAGGTCTCAAGACGCCGATACATCTTCGTGGTTCCATCTCAGAACTCCCGCAACTTACGTTCTCTTGATCGTTGCCGCCGGCTTTGGGATGATGGTGGCTGTTCCGGGCTAACTGGTGTCGGCAAATAGGAGCATTCATTATCGCCGCACTGGAATTCAATCAGGTATGACACAAGAAATAGTAGAACACGATAAACGAAGCTCACTTTTCATACCGGACCTCAAGCGCGGGGCTGCTCTTGCGCTTGTGCTTCTTCTCGGCCTTTTGGCGGCGGCGGGAGTATCCCGGTGGGTGCAAGAGACGGTTCACCGTTACCATCCGCTGGTATTTGAAGATGCCGCGCGTGCGGCCCTCGAAGCTGAAGATTTCGAGCGTGCAGTCACGATCTGCACCGGCAACCTGAGATACACGAATAATATTCTCGCCAGCCGCCGCGTCGCGCACCTACTTCGAGCCAAGGCCTACTTTCATGTTGGCAAGTCCCTCGAGGCCATAGCAGATATCGAAGAAGCCGAGGCATACTGGCGTGCAGCTCGTTACAACACTGATATCGCCGCAAGACAAGAACTCAAGCAATTTGCAAGCACGGCAGGTTATGCCTTTTTGAAAGAAGAAGATACGCACACAGCCCTGCGGCTTTTTTCTCTTGCCGGTATGGGCTCGGGAGAACCTCTCGAGTACATTAAAAAGCTAACCGATAGCCTCAACGCGCATCAGACTGCGGCGCTCTGGTCCGGAGAACCGTACTTAATTGTTGAAGATTTTGAGCAGGCCGACGATGTCCTGTTTACACACTGGTTCGAGAGAACGGGACGTACCACCAATGTTACTCGGGTAACCTTGACGTCCTCCCCATCAAGCGAATCCTCGCACGCCGCCAAAATAAGCGCAAGCCCGGCCGAAAAGGAAGGTCGGAGTTGGTACACGATTCCCTTCTTCATGCATATGACAGACCAGCCTTGCAGAATTCGCGCGTTCATCATTTGTGAAAAGGGGTCTCCTCCCGGACTAATCGTCGGTCAGTTCTTTCCAGAAACCAACGGCGATGATTTCATTACTGGGAACAAGTTCGATCAAGTGGTAGGCAATCATTATGAGACCGAGATAAGCATTCCTGCCCGCCCAAGCGGGAAGTCACCCTGTTACATCGTCCGGTTGGGACTCATCCTCCCCCCCGAAGAATGCGAATATCTTGTCGAGCGCATCGTTCTGGTCCCGGGGGATGGCAAAGAAAGCGGTAACAATGGGCAAAGGTAAACGTAAACGCGGCCAAGCTGCACCGCACGGCACCTCGGAAGTCCCGTCTTCCCCACCCATTGTGCGCGTCGAATCAGCCTTACGCGGGATTCTTGCCTTGTTGTTACTGGCCGTTATTCTGGCGCTATACCCATACACGCGCGATGCGTCGGGCCCTATTAAGTATCTTGTGATCGCATGGGGCATAGCAATCGCCGCGGTTGCTTTTTTCATTCTGGGGACCCTTCAGAACGCTCCCTGGCGCACACCTCGCGTCTTTTTCGTTATCCTTGCAGCCTTTACCGGCGTAAACCTTCTGGCGGCCCTTGCTTCCGACCACGTCGCTTATGC
>JAWODE010000616.1:0-12804 GCA_046483455.1 Candidatus Hydrogenedentota bacterium
CGTCCGGAGTGACTATCGTGTCGTTTTTGGAAAAGCAAAAGTTCGAGGAATGTTCTTGCCCCAACTTCACCTGCTGGGTGTTGCGAAACACAGCGTTTGTCAGCGGTTGTCAAACAGTTCTCTCGAATTTACGTGTATTATCCGGCGATTGGCCTCCGTTCGGAAACTTGAGAGGAGGGGGGTTCTTTGCTATCATACGGGCTTCGTGCTTTTGGAAAAATCCTATCCATAAAGGAGGTGAATACTAGTGCGGACATACGAAGCGCTCTACATCGTCCATCCCGAATTGAAGGACGATGAGATCCAGACGATAGCCAATAACGTCGAGAAGCTCGTGACTGACCACGGTGGAGCTATCGTGCGCTCGGAGATCCAGGGCAAACGCAAATTGGCCTACGAGGTCGAGCGATGCACCGAAGGCTGCTATGTGTTGTTACGGTTCCAAGCGGAGCCGGCGTTTATCCAGCGGCTGGAAAACCACTTCCGGCTGACGGAACCCGTCATTCGCGGCCTGGTGGTCCATTTCGATGAGCACACGTTACGTCTCGAAGCCGAACAGGAACGGCGCAAACAGGCGGAGTTGCAGACGGCGCATGCAGCGCGGTCGTCCGACGATGACGGCGACGATCGCAGCCGCAAGCGGCGGTTCTCGCGTCGCCGTGATGACGACGACAGCGAGGATAATGAGAACGACGGTGAGCGTGGCCGCCGGAAACAATCGGCCGGTTCGGCTGCATCCGAGGAAGACTAACGCATCAAGCTTGGAGGGATGGACGGATGTCGGATCTGCGAATGCCGGAATTGAACAAGGTCTTTTTGGCGGGGCGCCTTACGCGTGACCCCGACTTGCGCTACCTGCCGAGTGGGACTCCTCTCTGCAAAATGGGCGTGGCTGTCAGCCGCAATTACAAGACCCGCGACGGCGATCGGCGCGAGGAAACGCTGTTCATCGATGTCACGGCATGGCGCGGTACAGCCGAATATTGCGGCGAAAACCTGAAAAAAGGCCGCCCCATTATGGTGGAAGGTATGCTCCAGAGCGACCAGTGGGAAGATAAGAACACCGGTCAGAAACGCACGAAGATCGAGGTGCGCGCAGATCGTATCCAATCATTGGATTGGGACTCGAGCAGCGGCTCGGGCAGCAAGCCCGCCCCGCGCGAAATCGAGGAACCGGTTCCCGAGGACGATGTCCCCTTCTAAATTCGCCCTTCTGCACTAGGAGTGAAGAAATCATGGCAAGAGCAATAAGTAGACGGTCGAAACGCCGCAAAAAGAAGAAACGCGGTTCCGGCCGGACCAAGGTCTGCCGTCTGACGGTCGACCGGGTCGTATATATCGATTACAAAGACGTAAACCTTCTCAAACATTACATTACGGAACGTGGGAAGATTATTCCGCGGCGTATTACGGGTGCAACCGCCCAGCATCAACGCATGTTGACGCGTGCGATCAAGCTGGCGCGCCAGATTGCGTTGCTCCCGTACGTAGCGGACTGAGTGGGGCGCGTGTGGCGGCCGGAAGACTCGCGGCGGTAATCCGCCACACCTTGGTGTTTATGGTGGCTGCCCTCTTCTGCGGGGTTCTATCGTCCCAAGGGGCGAATCCGGTCGCTCCATTGCCGTTTATTCTTCTGGTCGCTGTCTACTGGGCAACGGACCGGATGTCGCTGGCCGTTGTTGCAATTGGAAGTGCTATTTTGGTCGGCGGGCTGGTAACGCCGCGGATTGAGGCGGCTCTCTTTTACGGTTTGTTCGTGCTCTCGGGCGTCGCTCTCGGGGCCGGAATCCGGCGCGAGGCCGCGTTTGGCAAGATCGTAACTGTGATGACGGTCTGGATATGCCTTATTTTCGCCGGGTTTCTGGTGTTTCACATGACGTGGGCCGGATGGGAACGCCAAGCCGCGGCTTCCTATGAGGCCCTGCTGGCCGAGACGGGCGAAGTCGCCGAGAAAACGGAAAAGCAGGAAGCCGCGTTCGATTTCCTGCATTGGGTGTTGGTCGAACATTGGGCCGATGTGAGCATGGGGCTCACGTTTACCGGGTTTCTCATGTGGTCCGTGGTGGCCACGGGATTGACCACCGTGTGGATACGGCTGCGGCATGGTCTGGCGGGCCCCTCTACGACGTTTACAAAGATGCGGCCGCCCGAATGGCTTGTGTGGCCGGCCATCGTGTGTGCAATACTGTGGTTTGTCGAGCAGCGGATGCCGAATGAGACCCTTCGGGCCGTTTCGTGGAATGCCGCGCTTGGCTTGGGTGCGGTATACTGGTTGAACGGGTTGAGCATTATGGTCTTCGCGTTACGCCAGTTGCGGCCCCACCTGTTTGTCGTCATAGCGCTTGTGGTGTTCATGATGTACGCAGGGGCCTGGGTGTTGAGTTTTGTTGGGCTCTTCGACACGTGGTGGGAATTTCGTGCAAAAGTGGACCGCCTGGTCGCGGCACGTGATAAACTGCGCGAAAGCGAGAGCGACGACGAATAACTTGGCCGGTGAATGATGCGTGAAGAACAGGTCCGGCGGTGTGCCGGACAGCGAGTGTGAATAGCTAAGGGAGGTGGATGCCGTGAAGGTAATCCTGAGTGAAAATGTGTCCCATCTTGGCGATATGGGAGCTACGGTGACCGTGGCGGACGGGTACGCCCGCAACTATCTGTTTCCGCGGAACCTGGCGGTACCTGCCGATTCGGGCAGTGCCAGGGAAATGGAACATCAGCGGCGGCTCATTATGCGCCGCGAGGAAAAAGTGCGCACTGAACTGACGCGGGAAGCTAAGAATCTCGAGGGGTTGACCATCGAGATCAAGGCGCGGGCCGGCGAGAACGAAAAGATATTCGGTTCGGTTACCACGGCTATGATCGCCCAGAAACTCGAGGAATTGGGTCATCACTTTGATCGGAAACAAATCGAGTTGGAAGAGCCCATCAAAAGTCTGGGCATCTATTCCGTGCCGGTGCGCCTGATGAAAGGCATTACCGCCGACATTAAGGTGTGGGTCAGCGCGGAAGAATCTGAAACGCCCGCCGCAAGCGAAGAAACGCAGAAAGCGCCAACCGAAACGAAGGCCGAAACCGCGGCCGAGTCTCGAAAAGAAACGTCTGAGGCAGCATCTTCCGAGGAGTAACGCCCGGTGGCCACGCGCCCCAAAACCGACCCGGTTTTTGACCGCACCCCGCCTCACGACATCGATGCGGAACGGGCGGTCCTGGGCGCGATGCTGCTCGATCCCGACGCCATCGGCACCGCGGTCGAGTTGCTGCGCGAGAATCCATCGGAAGTGTTTTATGCGCAGGCGCACCAGTGCCTCTACGGGGCCATGTTGTCGCTCTACCGCAACAACACGGCGGTCGACGCGACCACCTTGGTGCACCAACTCACGCGCGACGGTACACTCGAGGATAGCGGCGGCGCCAGCTACATTGGCGAATTGACGAGCGCCGTACCTACCTCGGCCAATATCGAGCATTACGCGCGCATCGTGCTCGACACGGCGGTACTGCGCCGCACCATTACGATTTGCACTCGCGTGATCGGCAAGGCCTATGAAGGGCGCGAAGAGGTCAATGTTCTTCTCGACAGCGCCGAAGCCGATATCTTCGCTATCGCCGAGAAGCGTCAGCTCAACCCGATACAACACGTCGGTCAATTGCTCCAGCCGGCAGTCGAAAAAATCGAGAGCATCATCAAGTCGCACAGCGGCATCACCGGCATTGCCACGGGGTTCGACAAACTCGACGAACTGCTTTCCGGACTGCAGGAATCGGATATGGTCATCCTGGCGGCACGTCCCTCGGTGGGCAAGACCGCATTGGCCCTTAACATGGCGCGCCACATCGCGGTGCGTAACGCCAAATCGGTCCTTATCTTCAGTCTTGAAATGGCGAAAGAACAGCTTGTCCAACGCATGATTTGCATGGAAGGCGAGATCGACTCGGGGAAATTGCGCACCGGTTTCCTCGCAAAGCACGTTTTCCCAAAACTCCAACTCGCTGCCGGGAAACTCAACAGTGCGCCCGTCTTTATTGACGACACCGCGAATATCAGCATTCTCGAATTGCGGTCCAAGGCGCGGCGGCACGCCTCGCAGCACGACCTCGACCTCGTCATCATCGATTATCTTCAACTCATGAACATTGGCGCGCGCGCCGAGAACCGCCAACAGGAAATCTCGGAGATATCGCGCGCGGTAAAGGGACTCGCCCGCGAACTTAAGGTGCCCGTCCTGGCCTTGTCGCAGTTGAGTCGTGAAGCCGAGAAGGACGACTCCGGCATCCCCAAGCTGTCGCACCTGCGCGAATCCGGAGCCATCGAGCAAGACGCCGACGTTGTCCTGATGCTGTCGCGGCTGCCCGCCGAAGAGGGCGCTAATATGCACCAGAATAGGGTGCGTCTCGATGTCGCCAAACAGCGTAACGGCCCCACGGGGTACATACATCTCCTCTTCGACAAACCGATGCAACGGTTCCGCGATCTCGAGGAAGGTCCGGCCGCCGCCCGCATCCAGGAACCGCCCCCCGGCGTCGGTGAATACCAGCCTGACGACTACGACGTCCGTCCCCTCGACGATGATGAAGATGACGTGCCGTTCTAGGTTATATCCCTGGAGGATGGCCGTCCTAGTGGCTCGTTTTTGGTTTGGTTTTTCCGACAGTACCTATAAGTCTCATAAGTCCTATAGGTCCTATAGGCTCTCCGCCTACTTGAACATTTGCGCCAATCGCCGAAAAAGGCAGGTGCACCGGAAAATCATTGAGGCTCCTAACACACGCGCGGTACAATACGGCTGATACGCGCGAGGGCACCGCGTGCCGGAAAGGACCAAGCATGACGCTTCTGGATGTCCAGCAAATCGTTCTACAGCTTGATGGAAAGCAGGTATTGGGCGAGATATCGGCCGACTTCAAGCCTGGTAAGGTCTACGCCATCGTCGGCCCGAACGGGGCGGGGAAATCCACCCTGGCAAATGTGATCATGGGATTGCCGGGCTATACGGACATTCAGGGCGACATCGTTTACCAGGGCAAGTCGCTGAAAGGCGTGCCGGTAGACGAACGCGCCCGGCAGGGCATGACCCTTGCCTGGCAAGAACCCGCCCGCTTCGAGGGACTATCGGTCCATAAATTCGTAACGGCCGGCGCTAAGACCTCCAACGGGCGCGACCTTGCGGCCTCCGTGTTGGAGCAGGTAGGCCTTGACCCCGCGCGGTACCTCAATCGGGCCGTCGATAAGACCCTCAGCGGCGGCGAACGCAAGCGCATCGAACTGGCCTCGATCCTCGCTACCGACCCCACCCTCGTATTGATGGACGAACCGGATTCAGGCATTGATGTCGACGCTCTCGAACAAATCTTCCAAGCTATCCACAGGCTGAAAGAAAAAGGCGCAACCGTTATTTTGATCACCCACAGCCGCACGGTACTGCGCCAAGCCGAACACGCCTACCTCTTGTGCGACGGAAGGGTTATCGAAGAGGGACCGGTCCACAGAATCGGCCAATATTTCGAGAACCGGTGTGTTCGCTGCGACCACACAAACGAGCCCAACCCCGAGGACGCCGTATGAGCGACAGTGAACTTGTCCAGCGCTTGCTGGAGTCGGCCGGAATTCAACCGAGTCATGTACTCGGCGATGATGTGGCGCGTCTCGAAGTGCATGGGAATCATGTTGTCGGGGCCCATCTTGTGCCCGGCCTTGAAGTGGATACCGAAGAGCGGGACGACGGCATCGAGGCCCACCTGCGGTTAAAAGCCGGCGCGAAAATCGAGCGGCCCGTGCACCTATGTTTCGGCCTACTGCCCGAGAAAGGCAGCCAACGCATTATCCTCGACCTTAACGTGGAAGAAGCGGCCTCGGCGCAGGTGCTGGCCCACTGTACTTTTCCCAACGCCGTGGAAGTCGAACACCGCATGGACGCCCGCATCCGCATCGCCCCGGGCGCGCATTACTCGTACTACGAGCGCCACATCCACGGTCCGGACGGCGGGGTGCAGGTTATCCCAAAAGCTACGGTAGAACTCGGCGAAGGGGGACGTTTCAAGACGGAATTCGATCTCATCAGGGGCCGTGTCGGCGAGATGGAGATCGACTACGACGCCGTCTGCCAGGCGCGCAGTGTCCTCGAGATGATGGCGCGTGTAAGCGCCAGTGGCGACGATAAGGTGCGCATACACGAGAAAGCCCGACTGGCGGGCGAGGAGGCCCGCGCGGCCCTTACCACGAACATCGCGTTGCGCGGGGAGGCCCATGCGGAAGTCTTCAATACAATCATCGCGGAAGCTCCCCGCGCCCGCGGCCATGTGGATTGCAAAGAGATCGTGCAAGACCGGGCCGTGGCGAAAGCGGTACCGATTGTCGAGGTGCACGAGCCCTCCGCACACGTCACGCACGAAGCGGCTATCGGAAGCGTAGATTCCAAGCAGTTGCAGACCTTGTTATCGCGCGGCCTCAGTGAGGACGAAGCCGTGGACCTGATCATCGAGGGTATGCTGAGCTGACCCGGGAACAGCCCGAAGTCAAAGCGGGAAGGACGCATGGCTCTCCGCGTGACCATTGGCCCCGCCACAGTGGAATGAACCGATGGGCTATTCTTTCTTCTCCGTCTCCGTGGTAGCGGCCGTGGCAGCCCTCGAGGCCTCTTCGGTCTCTTCCACGATATAGATGCTGGTATTCACGGGCATGAAGAAATGCAAGACCAACTCCCAGATCAATCCAATGCCCAGAACCAACGCACCGCCGACGAAGAGGATAACGCCATCGACGAGCAACGTCGCGGTCCACACCTCTAATTCGACCATAAACAAAGTGATAAATCCGCCCACGATGCCGCACACGCCGAGAAACATCATCAGCAGGGCCAGAAAACCGAAAAAATGAATGGGCCGGTTCACGTAGCGGTATAGAAAGACCATCGTGGCCACGTCAATAGCCCCCCGGAGGAACCGCTCGGTCCCATATTTCGATTTCCCGAACTCGCGGGGATTATGGTGCACCGGCACTTCGGCGATGCGAAACCCGAGGTCGCGTGCCAATGCGGGAAGCAAGCGGTGGCGTTCGCCATACACCGACATCCGCTCGACCACTTCCCGGCGAAACAGCTTGTATCCGCAATTGATGTCGTGCAGGTGCAGATCGAGTACCCGCGAAACGGTCCAATTATACACGCGTGAGGGCAAGACCTTGTGCCAGGGATCGTAGCGTGTCTTCTTCCACCCGACAACGACGTCGTAGCCTTCCGCCAGTTTTTCCAGGAAGGTGGGGATTTCCTGGGGGTCGTCCTGAAGATCGGCATCCATCGTGAAAACCAATTCGCCGGAAACGCGTTCGAAACCCGCTGCCAGGGCGATCGATTTGCCGAGATTGCGCCGGAAGCGGACAATTTCGATCTCGGGATGCTCGGCGCGCAGCGATTTCATCTCTTCGTAGGTCCCGTCAGTGCTCCCGTCATCGATCAGGAGGATTTGTGCCTCATGATCGTCAATCTGCTGGAAGATTCCTTCGATAAGCCCGCGTAACGTTGCACGTTCATTGAACGCAGGAATAACAAAACTCAATTTCATGCAGGCAAATCCCTCCTTCTCACTCGATTGTAACACGAAGCCTGTCTTCGGCGCGCACGACAGGTCCGCCCAGGGCGCCGGTCCCACACCAGAATGAGCATGCAGATGGTGCAAACGGGTTGCGAATTGTCGCCACCACCACATCGGTTTTTGTGGGGCGAATGAAGTGCGATTTCCCTGGCCGGCGGGGAACCTTGTCTCGAACCGCGTTCGTTCAAGTCTTGAAAATCAGGACTCCATTGCCCGCGATCTTAACCGTAGGGCCCGCTTTTTCCCCGGTAATCAGTTCCGGCAACGCCTGGGGAAGCTCGAGGGTCTCCGACTGGCTTCCATGGTTGATGACAAAAAGGAACGAGCCTTGTTTTCCTTTCCGGCGCGTGATCTCAACGTGCTCGGGAATATTCTTTACCGGCGACTCAGGCAGTACCGCCGCGGCAAACGCAGCCATCGCCTCAGGAGGGAGATACACGCCCAGATAGTATACCGCTCCTTTCCCGCGGCTGTTCCGTGCGGCGGCGCACTTCTCTTTAAGCGGTCCCTCCCCAAACTGGGCTATCGGCTCGGCGTCTTTGCACGCCAGCACTTCAACCCATTTCTCGACCGTCGCCGAAGGAACGGGCGACTCCTTCCCCGCCGGTTCGATCGTTTCCCTCTGCCCGTGGTGGTAAGGCCGCACCTCCTCGATGGTCAGTCCCGCTGTGGCGGCCAGCGCCCCCGGCCGCGGAAACGGCCACACCGTGTTGGCGGGCGTACGCACACCCGATTGCGGCGTGAAAACAACGGAGCCGCCGCCTTGGGCGAAAGCATCCAGTTTCTCGGCCAGTTTTTTGTCGGCAAGGCACAGGCACGGCGCGAACAATACCGTATACCTGCTGAAATCGCCGTTAATATTGACGAAATCACAATTATGGCCGGTGTGTTTGACCGTGCGGTAAATCTCGTAGCAGTGTTCGTCGTAATCGAACCCTGGCGCCCCGGGTTGACGTTCGATGCTCCACAGCATGGGATAGCTCCGAAGGATGGCTACCGGCGTCTCAACGATCGATTCCGCAATGGCTTTGCCGAATTTCTCAATTTCCTGGCCGGTTTTGGCGACTTCGGCGTAGCGCCGCCGGGGGGTTCCGTCGTGATCAAGAATGCCGTGCCAGTACTGTTCCGCCCCGCTCAAACAGGCCCGCCAACGGAAAAAGCACACACCGTCCGCACCGTTGGCGACGGCCTGCCACGTCCACCGCCGGATTTCTCCCTGCTCGGGCTGCTCGCCCATAAGGCCGGTTTTCGAGTCGCCCGTGGGCCCGCTCTTCTGTTCCATGACCCAGAATTTGCCGGTGAAGGAACGGGTGATCTCATGCTGGTACGCAGGCACGAACGGGTCACCGCCGCTCTCGGGGTAGTTGTCCCACGAAGGAAAGTCCGTGAATTGGGACAGCTTGTAATAGTCAATCTCGGGAAAGCGGCCCATGAAATTGTGGGTGACGAAATGCTTCGGGCAGAGCTGTTTGAGTAATTCATACTGGGATTGCTGGAGTTTTACCTGCGTGTCCGACGAAAAGCGTACAAAATCGAGCCAGTGACTGGGATTGGCGCCGGCGGGCATATGGCGTGGCAAAGGAATCTCGTTCCATTGTTGAAACTCGAACCCCCAAAAAGCGCTGCCCCATGCCTGATTGATGTTGTCGATATCCTTGTACTTCTCGATAAGCCAGTCGCGAAACGCGGCCTGGCAATGGTCGCAATAGCAGCGCGTCGTATTGTGGCACCCGAGCTCGTTGTCCGTCTGCCAGCCGATCACCCCCGGCATATCGGCATAGTGCCGGGCCAACTGGTCCACGATACGGTCGGCCAAAATCTGGTATTCCGGCGTGTTCTTGCAGCAGTGGCATCGCGAGCCGGGGTTGCGCACGCGGCCGTCGGCGTCCCGTTGCAGAATACCGGGATGTTTCACAATGGCCCATTGCGGCGGAATGCAGGTGGGCGTGCACAAAACAGTGGCAATGCCCTCCTTGTGGAGCGCCTGGATTACGGTATCCATCCACTCGAAGTGGTAACGCCCTTGTTCCGGTTCGAAGTGGCTCCAGGCGAATTCGCCCATCCGCACTACATTGATTCCCGCCCGTTTCATCAGCGCGATATGTTTCTTGGCTTGTTCGGGCGTCCAATGCTCGGGATAGTAACACGCACCAAAGTACATCATGCAGATTCCTTTTTGCTCTTGGTTCAGGAGCTATCATAACAGCGGACGGCCAGTCCGGCCAATGGAAGTCGATTACCCGAAACACCGGGCATCCGGTGTAGGAGACGCCCGGCATCCGTCTCCGGCGGCCCCGAAGCTATAAGGCATAAGGTTCCGCAACATCGTCTGTCTTTCAAGCAAGGACTCATTGCGCTGCGTTTCCGGTTTCCCCTCACCGTGCGTCGTGATAAAACGCCGAAGGAGGGATCGGCCGATTCGCGACGCCGGGGCCGTTGTAACGCAGGTACAGCTCTTTCGTCCCTCCCGCCTGGAAGTAGTCCACAATCATGGGATGGAAACCCTTGCGCAGCGCCACTTGCACGGACCGTTCCTGGAGCGCGTGCAGGCCGTCATTGTCAACAACTTCGGTGCCGATCGTCAGCCGGCTGCCGTCGTTTGATGCGATGCTAAAGGTGTAGATGCCGTCCCGCGCCGCCTTGAAATAGCCTGCAAACCGCAGGGCAAAGTCTTCCTTTCGGGGCCAGACGTTGTCGTGAACACGCGTGGCCACGCCCTCCGCCGTTGGAGTCATGCCCGCGAAATCCGGCAGCAACTCCCAGGCGCCCGTGTAGGCCTGAAACGCGATGCCCGGCTTTGGATTCGCCACCTCGACCGGCTCCATCGGCGTGAGTACCTGTTTACCGCCTTTCAACGCAATTTCGTAGCTTTCCTCATAGGTATCGAGATTCATGCGCCATTCGTCGATCCAGGTGATATTGCCTTTGCGCGCCGTCTCGAAAAACGATTGTACGCGCTGTTGAAACTCGGGCCGTGGCTGCACGGTGAAATTCGCGTGATCGAAGTCGTACAACACATCGCCCTTGAACCGGTTCTTCTCGAGCCAACTGTATTCGTGGCAGAGGCGGGCAATCTTCACCCGTTCGAGCACCTCGGGTTGGTCCGCCACGGCCGCCTCGGCGCGGTTCCAGAGCTTCTCGCCCTTTGCCATGATCCTTTCCGTCAGGTACGGCGCTTCCCGAGGACCGATCCAGATATTGCAGTGGATGTTGTCCCTCTCGACCTTGTCGTGGAGCATATCGAGGTATTTGCGGATAGGTTTGGCCGCATCCCCATAAACCGCTTCCAAAAACTCGTTAATGGCGCGGTTTTCGCCGTAATCGGGGTCCCATAAGAGCTTGGCATTAAGGTAACCACTCAAGGCGTTGAATTCCCCGCTCAGGGATTTGTAGTTGTCCTGCTCGAAGATGCCCACAACATTGTTCTCGATGAAGAACCGGATGTTGTCGTCGCGCACGCGCAAATTCGGGAACGGTACGAGGAAATGGCGGAAACTGGTCACGTAATCCCACACCCACAAGCGGTCCGCCACCTTCGCCCATTCCCGGGCATCCCGACGGAACGCGCGGTTCTCTTGGCTGTCGCACGTGGCGAGGGGATGCATAAAGCAGCACTCGATGCTGCACAACCGGATGATGACATTGGGCCGCGGCCGCATGGTTTTCGGGGCCTTGCGGGTCCATTGGTAGGCAAGGGTCTCGATGGCCTTGCCGGGGTAGTCCTTCTCGATTTCCGCGGCCACCTGGTTAACCAGTTGAAGCACCGGCGCCATTTGCGAGTCTTCCTTCTCGGCGAGGGCTTGGCAGGTTTCGCATTCGCAATGATTGTCCCAGTCGTTCTGCGACACCGAGTACACAAACGCGCCGGGATCGGCCGCAATGCGCTTCTTCACCTCTTCCGTGACAATGCGCACGACATCCGGGTTGGTGCAGCAGAGTTGGGTGCGTTCCCTCACCCGTTTGCCGTCGATTTCCGAAAAGTATTCGGGGTGTTCGTCGAAATACTTTTCGGGCGGCACGAGGCTGTTAAACGTATGAACGAACATGCCGTTACCGAACCGCACCTTCCCGCCGTGTTTTTCTTCGAGCGACGCCGCGCTGCTGTTCATGCGGTTCCGCGCGCACCAATCGCCGTCAAAGCAGTCCAGAACGAAGGGCTCGCGGTATTCCAATACGGGCACGGTGGTTTCGTCGATGGACGCCAGCTTCAGGGTGGATTCTTTTGGAATACGGCTAATGGTCGGCGTGAACCACTTGCAGCCCAGGTGGTCCTCGAGCAAGCCGTACACACCGTAAAGATTGCCGCGCAACGCGCCCCCGGCAATGACCAGATGTGGGCCCATTGTGCGGATGACATAGCCTTCATCGCCAAGGGCTCCGAAATCCACGGACGCCCCGAGGCGGCGCAGGTGTTTGCTATCGCCCAGGATGATCTCGTGCGCGTCCATCGGCGACGCGTCGGTGCGGATGGGAAAGGATGCGCCGGTGATTTCACCGAGGAAACGCTGGAGTTCCTCCGCCCCGTACTGTGTTGAAGGCGAGGCGTCTTCCGCAACGACGATTGAGAAGTCTGTTTGTCCGTTCTCCGCGAGTGTCATCGGACGTTCCCGCCAGACGACGCCCAGCCGTGCGCAGCCGCCCCCCATCACGCTGATGCCCAACGTTACCAGAATGACGAGAACCCCGTGCCGGTGTTTGATCATGAAGCCGCCCTCCCTCTTTCTGTGCATGTTGGATACTCTACTGCGCCCTGTCAGCGAGCGCAAGCATAAGAAACCCGAAAACCGTTTCCAATGGCAATGCGTTGTGGCTTTAACGGAGGACGGGCCTTCTCGCCCGTCCGTAAGATCAGGGTGGATGGATACGTCCGCTCTCTTTCTGGTAATGACCACGCGGGCCACGTCACTGGGTCAATCCCTGTTTTCTGCTCTTATCTTAGCAACACGCGTTTTACAAATGCTTCCGCGGGTCGGACAGATTCGCCGGGGGCGACGGTGCAACCCGGGTTAACCTCGGTCGCGTCCTGAAAAACGGCGGCGGCCGCATCGGCTTCGAGAGCCACGCCCCGCGCATCAAGGGGATTGGCGAGCAGGACAGGCATATCGAGCACGGCAATCAACTCCGGGAGGTCGTAGTGCTCGAGCACGCCGGGCAGAAACGCCTGGCCTGCTGGATCTGCGCCTGCTGCACGCCGATGGCGCCCCCACCGAGCCCCTG
>JAWODE010000015.1:0-4728 GCA_046483455.1 Candidatus Hydrogenedentota bacterium
CTGGGTCGGAGGTTCCTGTTCGCCGTTCTGGCATTGCAGGGGCCGGGGGGCAATCATGGCGTAAATGTCGGGGAAATCGACCCGTTTGCGCAAGCCGTCGAACTTCCAGCACATGCAGTGGTTCTGCTCCATTTGGTCCATATAGGTCAAAAATCCGGCGCTGACGGTGGCCGCAATACGCGGATCCATCGCGGCGAGCCACATGGCCATCTCTCCGCCCAGCGACAGGCCCGCGCAGCCGATACGGCCGGGATCTACATCGTCGCGGCTGCGGAGGTAGTGTACGCAACGCATGAGGTCCCACAACCGCTCGCCCATCAACGTGCGGCCTTCCTCGTAGACTTCATGCTGCCCCACGTCCGTGCTGATGACGACGAATCCACGCTTGGCAAGCTCGGTGCCGAAGAGCTTGTAGATGTTCTGCTCGGGATCGAAGGGGGTCATACGGTTGCCGCCATGGCCGTGAATCGCGAGGACGGCCGGCATAGGGCCCTCCCGATGATCCCCAGGCACCGCGAACGTGGCTTGGATAAGGCGCCCTGGCGTGGCGCGCAGTTCAATTGTATCCAATCGGAGGCCGTCACCCTCCTCGCTGTTCAGCACGCGTGCATCCAGAGGGATGGCACTTCTCGTTTCGACAAGATCGCGCATATGCAGGAGTTCAAAGAGTCGGGCTCGCAGGTCCTTTTGCCACGCCATCGCTTCTTCCGCCGTGCATGGCGTGTATGCCATGGTCCGCGTGGCCTCAGGCTCCCCCGCATGCGCCAAGGGCGCCAGCAGACCGATCAGCAGCGCGAAAATCAGAAAAAATGTGTATGCGCGCATATCGGGAATCCCTCTATTCTTGACCAGAGTCTATTTCGCTTTCCCAACCGTCAGAGCACACAGCCGATTCGCAGGCAGTTCGAACGCAACCTTCGCTCCTGCACCGGCAACCGTAAACGGAACGGTCTTGCCCCCGTCTTCTTGGTCCGCCTGCTGCATGCTTAGCACATAGTCTCCCGGTTCCAGCAGATAGAATTCCGCTTCCATGGACCGGTTGCCGCCGCCAAAGTGAAAGAGCTCGGCTTCGAGAGAAGTCTTCGTGCTATTTACAACCAACGCGGCGATCTCGCGGGGCGGGGTAAGCCAGCGCACCGCGTTCATGGGGAAAAATTCGACGTCGCCCGGATCCCCCGTCGCGACGGCGTAAAGAATGTCAGGGTCCGGGATTTCGATGCCCGGAACGGCTTCCGGATACATCCCGTTGGCTTGCAGCAAGTGCGGGAAGCGCAACACGCGGTCGGTATAGCGCACCTCGCTGGTATAGCCGGGAAAATTGATACCGAGGGCCTTCGCGTTACGCTGCAACCGGTGCGTGAGGCCCTCTCGATTGCCGTAGAGCCGATAGGCCGTATACGGGCTCGCATCCTTTTCGAGCAATGCATTAAATTCGTCCGAACCGGTCAAGAAGGTGTACTTGGCGACAACGCCCTGAATGAATCCCAAGCGCCGCGCGCACCATGCTTTCGAACCCGGCTCGGGGGATTCCTCAGGGGGATTCTCGAGGTATTCGAGGCGAATCCGCGCCATGCCGCGGATGGGCTCAAGGTATTTCTCGTTGCCGGTCATGTGGTAGGTTAGCAACATAGCGTTCAGCATTCCCCGCATGCTGCTCGGCCAGACATAGAGCGGGTCATCGGTATGATTTTCGGGGTCCCACCAGTGCTCGCCCGTTCCACCGACGCGCCCGTCGGGCCAATGGATGGCGCTGGGCATGATGCCGGCGGGTTTGCCGCGCTCCTCGCGCGCCGTGGCGTCGACCCACGTGTCCATCCATCGTGTGAACAGCTTCGTCAACTCCGGGTCACCGGTGCGCTGCCAATAGAGCAACACGGGTTCCGCGGCTTTCGCGTGGTAAACCGTGCCGCAGGCGCGGCGCGCGTCCTCGGCGATCCGATCCGAAGCGATATAGGTGCTCTTGAATTGCAGAAAACCGCGCTCGTTCTCCCCCATCCATAAATTGCGCATGAGATCGGCAATCTTCAAAGCCCGCCGTGCCCAGTCTTCGTTGTCGGGATGCAACAGCATCATTGGTGTGAGGGTGTCCGACGAGTCCTCGGCACTGTGCTGCACGTCCGAAAGGCGGCTGCTGTACCCAAGTTCCATGTGAGGACGGCTCAGGAGGGCTTTGGAGAAATGCTCCTGCGCCGCGGCGATCTTCGGCGAGTCAAAGGCGATAAACGTGGGCACCCACCAACGCCACATTTCGCAATCGTCGCCCCAGCCGCCGCCATACACGCCGTAGTCTGGACTATTGATGGTACGGTTATCGATCCACCATTCGATGATGTCCGCGAGGCGTTCAAGCCCTTCGCGCTGGGCATTCGCCCAGTCGGGGGCGTTTTCCGCGGGCGGATACTCCTTGGGAGCAGGGATTGGCTCGCCCAGATACATCCGCAGCAACCGGTTTTCAGGAAACGTCTCGGCCAATTCTTCGAATAATGGGCGAATCTCATCGAATCGCTTCCTTCGGCGGTCGGAATGGCTCCAGTACGTACCGTATTCAAACGTGTCCCAGACGTGCATCCGTGCGTGGTAAATCTGGGAGATCGGCCACAGCGGAGAATCCTCGGGGATGCCAAAATTCCACCGGCCTTTCGAGCGCATTTCCCGCGAGTAGTAATAGAGGTGCTCAGCGTTCATGTACCGCTCGATTTCTTTGGCCATTCGCGCGGCGTCTTCCCGCACCGCCTCCGGCGCTGTTTTCAACTCGGCCAGTTCCCGGATGTTCTCGAGCCGTTCGGCATCGGTCTCCGCGTTCCCTGCGCGCTGGATGTACTCGAGGACCGCCTCCTCCGCCGCAAACCCTGGCAATGCGAAAGCCACGGACAACAACGCGGCAGCTGCAGTGATAAACTGTCTGTGCATCATTCCCCCTATCATTTTTGCACCTCTCCCAATACATGTTTTTGGGCCCGGGAAGACGAATGCTTTATTGCCGCCACTCAATCAACTCGCGCAAAGTCTCGGGACCCAACGTGACAAATGACCCCTGGAGCACTTCTATTAATCTACAGGATTTGGCTGGGTTTCCGCATATTCGCAAAGGCGGCGTAATATGTTGGAGACCTTACGGTCGTAAGAGCGGCATGGTCGGGAAACCACGCCACAGCGAGAGGACCATTTATAAAGGGACCTATGCGACAAAAGGGACCTAAATAACTTGATGAAGACAGGCGCGGCCGGGAATCAGACTTGTCTGGGCAGTCCGTTCGGTCCACTCTGTCCACGTTGTCCACACTCCTTGGATTTCCCGCCATCTTGCCGCATACTTAACGCTATCACAAACGCATTCGGAGGGCCATACGTATGATTGGCAACAAAGCCATTGCTTTCACCCTGATTCTTGGTTCCGCTCTCGCTACCCATGCCGCCGGGCTGGATACCATTGGCATCCCGTTAAAACCCGACCCACCGATTGCCGTAGATGCCGACTTGGGTGACTGGGAAGGCGTCCCGAACCCTCACACCATCAATAGGCCTGAACAGGCCGTCTGGGGTGCAAACAGTTGGACCGGTCTTGCGGACCTCCACGGCGCCGTCCGCCTGGCTTGGCGGCACGAGTACCTGTTTGTCGCGGCAGAGGTCGTCGATGACACCATCCACCAGACCCAGCGCGGCGCCAACATCTGGAAAGGCGATCATATCGAACTCTATGTGGACGCCGCGCCGGACATGGAACCCAGTCGCGAAACGTTTGGTCCCGGCCAGTATCAGTTGGCCATCAGTCCCGGGAATTTCCAGAACACCAGCGACCCCTTTACCGACTGCCCCCCGGAAGCCTATGGCTACCGTCCGGAAGCGCAACCCATCGAAGGGGCACTCGTCGCGTCCCAACGCACCGCTCAAGGCTATATCCTCGAAGCAGCGATTCCCTGGGCATTCTTTGACGTTAAGCCCCAAGAGGGTACATTCCTGCGCATCGAGGCAGCGCTTTCCGACACCGATGGTCCCGAAGCGCGCCAAGAAACGCTGATGGCCTTGTCGAGCGAGACATGGGGACGAAGCCGATCACGCCTCATTCCCGCCCTGCTTACCGGAACCGACGGTGTACCGCCCGAACGCGCCGACCATGCGCCGCTATTCGACGAGGTACGCCTCGAACGCGGCGAGAAGAAAGAGATAAGGGTCGCCGCGCCGGCCACGCCCGAGGGCAAGCAGGCTGTCCTTTTTCTTAAAGCCCGCCTCGACACGAAACGCGTCGCGGGACACACCAAAGCGCTGCGCCTTGTCCTGAACGGCGAACCGTTATCCGGAGACCGCCTCATCGGTAAGCCGTTGCGCGTCCAGTCACGCAACGGGGCCATCTACACCATGTACGGCGGCGACCGCTTGACCACCTACTACGCCCCCGACTTCGAGAAGGCGGACCGCGACACGCACTACGGCCTCCTCGAAGGCATCAAGGCCTGCGAGTTCCAACTCGATGTCACCGACCTCATCCGCGAGGGCGAAAACAGCCTCCTCCTCGAAAACGCCGCCTCCCCGAACGTCGAGCGCGCCCTGGTCGTTGGAGAAGCCGCCCTCGCGTTCCGCACGCCGCCGCCCCCGCCCAAACCCAAGGCCGGACCGCCCACAGGACTGCTTGAAACGTACGTCCCGCGAGCTACGCATGAAACCGCCTTTGATTTCCGCGAGTTGGAAGGCTCCCGCATCGAGATTACGATCGGCGGCGAAACGTTCGTC
>JAWODE010000027.1:0-2850 GCA_046483455.1 Candidatus Hydrogenedentota bacterium
CGTCCTGCATGAAGTGAGCAGCGGGGGAGAAGTTATCCACACAGCGATGCTTCCAATGCGCCGTGCGTGGGTCACCCTCGAGCAGATGCGTGAATGCCTTACCGGCTCAGGGTTTGAGATCGAGGCGGTGTTCGGCGGTTTCGATTGCAGTCCCTTCGAGCCAACAAGCAGGGAGATGATATGGGTAGCGCGGAAATAGTTTTGCAAAGCGCTCGGGAGGGCGCTTTGGATTTGAGGCTGCCTCAGCCTTTCACGTGAAAGCTCTCATGGCGCGGTGGACCGGACTCCCATTCCTCGTCGACATGCGTTACCATGGCGAACGACGGTCCTCTATGACACCAGTCCCGCATTGCGAGCACGTCTTCGCGATCGCCCTCGAATTCGGCCTCGACGCTGCCGTCCCTGCAATTGCGCACCCATCCCCTCAGTCCAAGGCGTGACGCTTGCTTATGAGTGGCATAACGGAAGCCCACCCCTTGTACTCTCCCCGTGATATGCACGTGTAATCGGTCTACCATTACCCCGAATGAAGATGTTCCAACATCCGTTTCCGGAAAGCCGGATCGCCCAGAGACACGATGGAGGAAGCCGCGGAAAGCCGCGCCTCCGGATACTTGCTCACGAGTACCGGTTGCATAACATCCATCAGCGCCCGCACATTGATGTCGATAACCACCTTGCTTACGATGGCGGCAATGCCTTTGATCCAGTTCCCTGCCGCGGGTTCGCGCAGCTCGGGGAAATCGAGACGGAGCAATTCCTGCAGTTCGGAAACTCGTGAACGGTCGCCGCCCTCGATGAGCGCTCCCGCGGCTTTTGCGCGCAATTCGATGATATTCATCTGGAGGTCATAGCGGTCCGCGAGGCGTTCGCGTAGGATTTCCATGGCATCAATGTTGCCTTCAGGGGCGAGATTGAGGGCTGCCTCGAAGCGCAGCGTTGGAATCTCGAGGGCTTCTTCCTTCATGAGCTCTTGGCCTTTTTCATCGCCCAACTTAAACAGGATTTCAATGATGCGGTATCGGGCAAGGCCGCTCTCTTCGTCAAGCATCTGGTGCAGAGACCGTATAACACTGTCTCCACCAAGAATGGAGAGTGCCAGCGCTGCCGCCTTGGCCTTATCTTCGTTCAGGCCCGTTAACATATCGAGAAGAATGGGTTCGGCTTCGCGGGTTCCCATGCGGGCCAATGCGACGGCCGCCGGCCCCGAAATGTCGGCCGACCGGTCGCGAACCAGCCGAAGCAAATAGGGTTCAGCTGTGGGCTCACGGTATAATCCAGCTACTTGTGCCGCGGTGGCCCGAAGCTGGCGGTTGCCGCTGGCCAGAGCGCGTTCCAGTAAGTTGGGCGGTATCTCATTCTGCCCCGCCACGTAAAGGCGGTAGTAGGCGCCGAGGGCGATTTCAATATCCGATTGCTGCGAAAGACTCTGTAAATATTTGAGACCGTTCTCATCGCCTTGGGAGGCGATGATCATCGCGGCGTCCATTTTCACAGGTTGGTTCTGGTTTACTTGTTGAAACACCTCTGTTGCTTGGCGGATGGCTCTGTTGAGCAATTGCTGCTGGGTTTGGGTCAAACCGCGCTCAGCGTCCATTTGGAATGGTTTGGCCTCGAGCTTGCCGCCTTGAACACGAATCTCTTTGACGTCCTCGTATAAATAGGCGTGTCTCTCTCCTGTATCGGGATTGAGTACACTCAGATAGTCCGGGCCCAGCTCGGTAATCTGGAGATTGGGGTCTTCGGCGTTGCGGTCTTTTATTACAATGGTCACCAATGTAGGTGTGCCGGCGAGGTCCTCCAGTGTGGCGTCCTCGACTCCCGTAACAGGAATGTCTTGGGCGAAGGCCGGCACCGCAAGTGCGATAACGAACAGCGTCATGGTGATTCTTTGCATCGTTCGACTACTCCCCATCGTGGCGGCAAATCTGCTCCGTCGCCGCAGTTCACGTTTTCTCCGTCTAACCCACCATTTCTAATGCAATTCTATACTTTCTTCCTTGATAATGCGATCTAGAAATGCCTTGGCTGCGTCCAGAGAGGGCACGAAGGGATTGATGGTCAATCCTTGGAGCGCAAATTCATAGGATTTGTGCCGCACGGCTTCTACGATCAAGCGGTCACTTTCCTTCACGCTGTGGAACAGGCCTTTGAGAAAATGGGGGCAATCTCCGACTTTTCGTGACGCGAGGCCTTTCTTACTGACTCGTACCGGCACTTCGACGCTGCAATCTTCCGGAAGGTCCCGGATAGCGCCTTCATTTTTGACGCATAAGATGATTTCCCGTTCCTGCTTCTCCTCAAAAGCTTGCACGAGGGGCACAATGGTTTTTTCGTACCAGATGGCATTGCGGGCCCGCGTCAATTCCGGGATTTCCGTCAAGCTCTCATCCGTGTAGAGCTTGAGGATTTGTTGTTCCGCCTCATAAAGGATTTGTGCCCGTGTCCGTGCACATGATCGTTGCTTTTTCAAAACAGCGTCCGAATGGAAAAAGAGCCCCACTGTACTTATGGGAATCATGCGAAAAAGCGCTACTAAATCCTGATCGAAACCATCTTCTTTATGTTGCTCCAACTGGTCTAGAACCCGGTCCATACGGCTCTTGCCATCCAGTTTAATGTCCTGAATCCAGCCAATATGGTTGAGGCCAACGTAATCCACCTGGAGTTCTTCCGGGGGAACCCGCAGAATGCTCGCGATGCTTCGAACGTATTTCCCCGGCAGATCGCATACACCGATAGTCTTCAAATTCGAGTATTTAGACAAGGCATCCACAATGATACCGGTGGGATTCGTCAGATTGATTAACGTGGTGTCCGGATTCGTCTGTTCGATCAATTCTGCATGGT
>JAWODE010000100.1:0-5776 GCA_046483455.1 Candidatus Hydrogenedentota bacterium
GGTACTCCTCGGCCATCCCGATGGTGCTGGAGCCCACGGCGAAGATGAGGATGCCCCCGGCCACCAGCCAGAAGGGCCGGTTTCCCAGGCGTCGGAGGAGCCGCGTGGTTCAGCACCCAGCGGACGGTTATTTTTAGCGGCAAAAAGCGGTGTGGCGAAAGGCGTTTACTCGGATCATAAATGTCACCGCCATAGACAGTGAGCACATTGGGCACCTCCCAACGCCGCGCAAGGCTTTCACCGGCGGGCCCCGAGGGAATGGCGAAGTGCGTATGAATGACATCATACGACCGTTCCTTGCGCAGAACGCTCGCGCGCCGCATGGCTACAAGAGGAAACGACAACATCGAGACGATCGAGGCGGTCTGAAGGCCTTTTCGGCCGATTACGGGCTCACGATGCAGACAGACGCCATCGATAATTTCGGAGCGCGCAAGGCCTTGGAAGTGACTGGTAATGTAATCGACATGGTGACCCTGACAGACGAATTCCCGCGCGAGATTGGCGGCGGCAACCCCACCCCCGCCCCCGAGCGGCGGATATTCGTAATTGAGCACGAGGATGTTCACTGCCGTATCCTCACACCCGGCACACCTCGGATTCCGTGACGATCACATTTTCGAGGACACAGTCCCCGGGAACCCGGCCCCCCGGAAAGATCACCGACTTGCGAACCACGGCGCCCGCCCCGATAATCGCTCCGGCGCCCACCACGGATTTCTCAAGCACGGCCCCGGAGCCGATTTGGGCAGTTTCCGCCACATACTTCTCAAGCCCTTCGTGCTCGAGCGCCCATAGGTTCAGGTCGAGCAAATCGCGGGGAAAGGTCACATTGAGATCATGGATAATGTCGGTACAGCACCGCACATCGTACCCGAGGTCAATGAGAATCTGGATGCTTTCGGTAATCTCGTATTCATCCCGCATGGCGGTACGGGAGGTTCTGCGAATAGCATCAAACACGACCGGCGTAAACAAATAAATGCCCACGCCCTTTAAATTACTCTTGGGATATCGCGGTTTCTCGATCACCTGGCGCGCCAGGCCGTTCTCGTCGGTCACAATGCAATAATTGCGCGAGATGGCTTTCGGGTCCTCCTCTTCGATGGCCCCGAGCACCGCATCGGCCTTCGTCTCGCGAAACGTTTTGATGATCCCCTCGAGTTTTGGAGCATGGAAATAGATATCGCCAAGAAACAACAAAAAGGGCCGATCGAGCGCACTTTCCAGACACCCCACGCAATGAGCGATTCCAAGGGAGACTTCTTGAGGCACGTAGTCGATCTCGATGCCCACAGGCGGCTGCCGCTCGATCTGGCGCACCACTTCATAACCCCGGTGGCCAACGACTATAATGGCTTTCGAGATGCCCAGTGCCGCCATCGCTTCGAGTTGATGGTAAACAATGGGCTTATCCAAAACAGGTAACACGGGCTTTGGCAGCTTGCTTGGCAGATTCATCATGCGCGATCCTTTGCCCGCCGCAAGGGCGACGCCGATGATATCTTGCTCGAAACGCGATTGGTCTTGCTGCAACATCAGTTCCTCCATGCGTTTGTATTTGATGACCACCAGAATACCAGAAAGCATGCTCCGCTTGGAGTCTGAGAAGGGATTGGGCCGACGTGCCCCCTGTGGAGGTTTGACCATGCACCATTTTCGCCCCGGCAAGGAGTCACTCACGTGAAGACAAGGCGCGAAACCGGCCGCACGTTTTTATACTGCCTGCTCTTGCTGCTCTTGTTGCTTTTCGTATATCGCGACGTGTTGCTTCATCCCGATGAATTGCTCTTCGTCGGGTGTTGGGATAGCTGGTGGCTCTTCGGGCCTAATCAGGTCTTTTTTGACTATTGTGTCGAGCAGGGTGAATTCCCGCTGTGGAATCCGTTGGTATTCTGCGGCACTCCCTTCGCGGCTAACCCGCAAGTACAGGCGTTTCATCTCCCCAATTTTCTGAGAAGCTTTTTCACCCCCGAAGCAACGGCTATGTGGACGCACATCGGTCTCTTTGCCTTAACCCTGCTCCAAGTATTTCTGGGAGGCGTGGGCGTTCTCCTGCTCGCAAAATTTCATGGCCTGCGGCTTCCATCCCGCTTCGTCGCGGCCCTGGTGTTCATGTTGTGCGCCGGGGCTATGCGAAGAACCGTCACCACCCCTATCTGGCCCATGATCAGTGCGTGGTTGCCGTTCATTATTCTTCTAATCCACAAAGGATTGCGCTCCAACAAACTCAGCTCAGGAGTCTATTGTTCAATTCCGGCGGGCCTTCTGTATAGCCTGATTCTGACAGCGGGACAGACGCAGTTTGCCATCTACATTGGCGCGTTGGCCGGAATCTACGCGATAGCGGACAGTTTTCTGCGCACAAACTCGGCCGCTTTCTCCTGGAAACTCGGCTTTCGACGTACAAAAAAAGCGGTGCTGCTTCTGTCCGTCATGCTCTTCACGGCTTTTTTCGCGGCCTTGCCGTTAATCCTGACAGCGCAGGAATTTGGAACACATAGCACCCGGGCATCCATCCGTGATGTCTCACAGTTCGAGCCCATAGAATTCAGCACGGCGCCCCGCCACATACTCGAGAGCCTTGTGGTGTTCCCGCGATGCGAAGAAAACACCCGGATAAACAGCGCGGGACTAATTGCCCTTGTCCTGGCGATGGCAGGGATACTTGTTTTCCGCGACCGCTCGGCGCTTGTCTACGCCGTTCTCTTCTACGTGGTTCTCGACTTTGGTCTCGGCCCCCCTTTTCCTTTCGCAACCCTCATTCAGACCACCGTGCCTTTCAGCTTCAGCTCGTCCACTTATGCCTGGTTTCTTCTGACGTTCCCGTTAGCCATGCTGGCCGGCTTCGGTGTCGAGGCCGTCACGGAAGGCAATGCACTTAAAAATCGTTTGATTCGCGCGCTCGCTATGCTGGCGGTCTTCGCCGTGGCCTATTGGGCTTTCTCGAGTTGCGAGCATCCAGTGATTCAAGCGCCCGTTTACCTTCTTCTTGTACCGATTGCCGCGCTGGTCTGCATTCTGCCGCCATTGCTATTCCATTGGCGAGCGACTTGCCATTGGTTGCTTTGTGGATTCATCGCGATCGAACTCCTCCTCTGGAACGCCGTGTTTCTGCCCTATGTGTACAGTCCCGACGTGAATTTCGTGTCCAATCAACACCGCTTTCCGGGTTCGCTCGAAGCACTGCGGGCCCCCTTACAATTTTGGGAGACAAATCGGCGCACCATTTACCCGTTCCCTTTCGAGAATTATGGTATGTACCGCCTGAACGGCGCCATAAGCGGGCACAATCCATTGCAGATAGACGCCGCCTATAAAACCATTTCCCGCCCTCAATCGGAACAGCGCTATTCCCGCATCGTTGGTATGCGCGCGTGCCTCAGCAATAGCTACATCAATCTCTTCCTAAAACGACCGTTTTGGCTGGTCAAACACGGTGTTGTCGGCCCTCTCCCCCCTAAGGATGCGCTCTTCCCTCCGTGTGGTTTCGCGTTTCTCGAGGAATCGCCGGACCGTGAAACACTGCAGGAAAAGCACACCTCCATCCCCTCGACGAGCTTGTTGGAACCCCGGGCCGAAATGGAATTTGAGTCCACCACCATAAATGCCGCGATGAAAGTGCAAACCAACACCCGTACAGGGCAAACCATTTGCACATTCGGCGCCTCTGAAGTGACCAAATCTTCGCGTCATGGGGCCTTGTTGATAAACTGCGACACAAACGCCGAAGGAGAGCTCACCACCAGCGTGGTCGATGAGGCCACGGGCCGCCGCATGCCGCTCCTTTCCGTAAATCTCGAACGGGGGGTAAACGCTATCGAGCTACCCTTGCCCGATCTGGAAGCATTCGAAGTCAATTTCGTGGCTTACCTCGACGCTCCGGAAGCCCGGTTTTCGTTGAACCGCCTGGCCGTCGCGACCGATGACGCCGACGAAGACGACCACATCCACATTCGGTACCGAACCGCAAACGAAGTCGCAGTGCGGGTAAGCAACCTGGAGGGTCCAAGAATTCTACTGTTTACAGACGCCGATTATCCTGAATGGAGCGCGACAGTGGACGGGCGGGAAGTTCCCGTGTTTCGGGCCAATAAGGCGTTTAAAGCGGTCGAACTTCCTCCCGGCGACCACGAAATTGTGTTTACTTTTAAATCCTTGCGCGCATACATGGGCATCGCAATCGGATGTGTTTTTCTCTCCCTGCTGTCTCTCTTTGGGCTCGGGGTAACCCTTCATGGCCTGCTCAAAACCCCGTGGAGTCCCTCGCGAGACACGCAGCCCAACCCGTAGTTTTATCCATCGGAATACCGTCAGAACAAATCATGAAGCCTGAGAGAAAATCCCCCACGCTCGCAGATTATCCCTGCCCGCCTGCCCAAACAATGACCGCACCGGGGGAACGGCTCGGGACGCCCCTATTCCGTAACCGTCACTTTATAGGTAATGCGCAGGAATGTTCCTTTGGGTCCCGAAGTCGGTTCTTCACACAAACATTCGATAGTGGCCGGCCCGGCTTCTTGAAAGGTATAGCGTAAAGCCTTTCCTTGACCTGCCGGCTTGCCGTTCACCATCCAGGAATACGTACTATAGCCGGGGGTAGCATGCAACGTGAATTCGACATTCCGAGGGACTTTCCACTGGATAGGAGGCACTTTGACGACTATCGTGGAGGCCTTCGCCGCGGCTACGGTCTGGCCTTCGCGGGTTGCGGTATATTCAAGCACGACAAGCCCCGGCTTCGGAAACACGTAAAATAAGCTCGTCGCGTCGGGCCCTTTCTTAACCACCGTACCATTTATCTTCCACGTGTGTATGGCGCCCTCAATATCTTTTAGTTCCAACTCGAGCGCTTGGCCTTCGTAGTACACTTCCGGAAGCGCGATGCTCACGTCCATTCTTCCCAACGACGTCACCAACCCCATCTGCTCGCGAAGTTCTTCCACGGTAACGCCCATCGAGGCCGCCATTTTCTGCAGCGTTCCGGGCATTTCGTCGAGAGGGGTGTACACCTGAAGCGTGAGATTGTCCGAAGAAGTTTTTATCACCAGCTTATAGCTGCCAACTTCGCAATACTGGGTTGGCGTAAGCGTAAGTGCGCCCTCGGCCTTGTCATAACGGAACATCTCCTTGTAGTCATGTCCACTCGCCCAGAGCTTGATTTCTCCTATCTCATTGGCGGGCAGGGGCTCTCCGTCCCGTGTAAGCGTTGTCGTCGCGGACTGGTCGGTGCGATGGAAAACAAGTACCTCCGGCTCGGCTTTCAATTCCGCGGCGGTTGCGGGAATCGCGCCCCCCGCCATGCCCAAAAACGCAAGCAACGCTAGAGATAGCCCTGCCGCGAAACCCGATCTACTGCCTACTGCCCACTCGGCTAATAACCCACCGCACATAACGTTAACCCTCCGCAATAACATGGCCCCTTGCTCGGTTGACACGGACCGCCTATACAGACACGGCCACGTTCGCGCCATCCACAACCTGCCGCAACAATCCCACTATATCAATCCGTGGTCCCATTTCACAGTTTCGCCCACACCCGGGGAATCACTGGAGAATGGGGCCAATTTGAATAGTCACAGGGACCGGCATGAGATCAGCTCGGGTAAAAATCGGCTCAGCGGAGCTATTGAAAAACCAAGCCTCCGTAGCGCAGACGCGAAAAACGGCCGGGACAGCAAAACATGAGCCATGAGGCTCATCCGTAGACTGTGAAAATGTGGCCAACCACACTCCGGCAACGGAGAACCGGCATTCCTGCCCGTCGTCAAGACCA
>JAWODE010000116.1:0-7881 GCA_046483455.1 Candidatus Hydrogenedentota bacterium
AGCAGGTTCATCCCGCTGTTCCAGGCCGCCAGAAGCACGACCAGGGTCATGATAATGAACACCTGCCCCGCCCGGGGCAATCGCCAGGTAATACCGCGTATCCGCAGACTCATCAGACTCACCGGGGTATTGGCGTGTTCTTGACCACGTCGAAGATGGCGCGGGTACGTGCGCGGGCCGCCGCCGCCAGATTCCCTTCCCGCGACCGTACGAGAATACGATGCGACAATGCCGGCACCGCCATTTGCTTGACATCGTCCGGCGTAACGTAGTCGCGCCCTTCCACCAGTGCATGGGCCTGGCATGCCTCGTAAAACGCCTGGGCCGCTCGAGGGCTCGCCCCAAGCTGGATGTGTTCGTGGTCCCGCGTTCCCTGCACAATGGAAAGCATGTACTGGGCCACGCTTTCGTCCACGTGGATGTCACCCACCTGCCCTTGGAGCGCGACAATCTCGTCGGCCGACAACACCGGCACGAGGCGCGCCATCTCGGCACGGGGGTCGCGCCGCCGCATAATGTGCAATTCGTCATCCGCACCGGGATAGCCTATCTCGACACGCAGCATGAAACGGTCAAGCTGCGATTCGGGCAGTGTGTAGGTACCCTCATACTCGATAGGATTCTGGGTCGCAAGAACCATAAACGGCTGCGGCAATTGCCGGGTCACGCCATCCACCGAAACTTGGAATTCACTCATGGCCTCGAGCAAGGCGCTCTGATTCTTCGGCGGGGTCCGGTTAATCTCGTCAGCTAACACCACGCCCGCAAAAATCGGCCCCGGACGGAATTCAAACTCCCGCGATTTCGGATTTAGCACCGAGACGCCCAGAATATCGGACGGGAGCATGTCGCTGGTAAACTGAATGCGGTTGAACTTGCAATCTATGGAACGCGCTAAACCTTGGGCGAGCGTCGTCTTACCGATTCCGGGCACGTCCTCGATAAGAATATGACCTCGGGCCAGCAACCCCGTCACACATAGCTTGACTGTCTGGCGCTTTCCGAAAATGACCCGCTCCACACCCCCTATCAACGACCCTATGCGCTCCGTGATTTCTGGGTCAAGACGGGACTCCCGTTCGGCGTTCATCGAATGGCCGGCTCCACTCTGCATCGCTCGTAACTGCGTCATGCTTGCTTCTCCATTGTAAAACGTACGTGATCGGTTCTTCTATTGCGGGCTGTGCAGTGGACAGAAAAAAGTATGAATGCACCGCGCTTTCTGGAGAAGCACTGCTGGTTATGCTGATTTCCATAAAACTTCGAGCATGTTCGTCGCCATTCTGGTACTACGACATGTCTCATGAAAAGAAAAACGATCAAGAAACTCCGCAAATTCCCGAGAATCCTGCCGCTTATAATGGCTTTTCTCGATGCGATGTTGCAGCACGCCAACCTCATTAATCGGACGATAAAAGTACGGAAAAATTCGCGGTCGGTCCCTCTATATCCAGCGCTCGAACCACGCGTCCGCGATATCGAGCGTCTCAATGGTGAAAGACCGTCCATTCTTGTGGGTATAATTCTCGAGGGCATCCTCAGCCCCAAGCATGCGATAGACGTTCCGAGCCGCCTGGATAGCCTTCCGGCAACTCTTCGTATTCGAGAGTTTTTCATCGTTCAGCGCGGTAATAACGAGAGTTGGTGTCGGGGCCGCAAGCGCCAGGACGTGTTCCCAATCGAAAGGATAATTCTTCGCGGCAACGGCATCCTGCAAATTCGGCAACAACGAGCATTCCCCGTCTTGCACCCACCGCCCCGCATTCTTGTCATCGTGAAACCGCGTAAAGCCGCAACTCGATACACACACCTGGACACGCTCGTCAAAAGCAGCCACCAAAAGCGCGCACGTCCCGCCCAAACCATGGCCAATGATTCCCATCCGCGACGCATCCACCCCCGGAATATCCGCCAAGGCATACAACGCACAGGTGTAATCCCACATCATTTTTCCCAACAAAGAACCTTTCGGCCAATCCTTGTAAAAATTGGACGTATCGTACGCTTCCTTCCCGGGCGAAACACGGTCGCCGGCCGTTGCGCTGTCCGGGGCGATAGTAGCGAAACCAAATTCCGCATAATGCTGTGCGAAGGCCATTAACCGACCCCCTGCAAGCCCCGCCGGCTCGGCCTTTCCCTCAGGAGTCTCACTATGGCAACAGACGATCGCCGGCGCCGGGTCCTTGCGCTCCGGAAGAAAGAGCCACGCCGTGATACGTTCCCACTCGCTCACAAAATAGTTCACCCGTTTCCGGGTATATCCCGGGAACGTTTCTTCCTCGATGACCTTCAGTTGTAGGTCGATCCGCTCTTTGGGAAGCTTACCCAACTGTTTCAGAACAGACGATTCTATTTCCTTGCGAGCCTGTATCCAGTCCAGAGGATTCTTTAGTTTACTGAGCTCGATCATTTCGATGCCTTCCATCTTAGTCTACGGCACGCATCCAACCCTGCACGGATTCGCACGCTGCCAGCATGGTAGTTATACCAGTAGCATCGAATCAAATCCCGACTTTGCCCAACCTTGGCCGAGAAGCCCCCTCTTATCTTTCGCCGAGCATTTCCTCATACAGCGCCACGTACTTCTCGACCATGCGGTCGGCAGTGAGGTGTTCGTGGACGTAGCCAGTGGCGCGGTCGGCGAGTTCGGACGCCAAATCGCGGTCCTGGATGATCCGGACCATGGCGGCGGCGAGAGCTTCGGGATTCTGTTTGGGCACCATCAACCCGGTAATGCCAGGCTTCACCGTTTCGATCATACCACCGGCGTCGGTAGACACCACCGGCACCCCGGCAAACATGGCTTCCGCGCACACGCCGCCGAAACCCTCCTGCTTGCTCGACAACACAAACGCATCGAACACGGGCAAAATCCGCGGCACGTCTTTCCGGTAGCCCAAAAACGTGACGCTATCCGATAATCTTGCTGCTTCAACCCTCGCTTCGATGTCATTTCGCAACTCACCGGCTCCCACCAATACGAGATGAGCCTCCGAAAGGGTTTCTTTCGCGATAACCATGGCCTTGATAAGGGTCACGTGGTCCTTGTGCCCGACAAAGGCCCCCACATTGCCGAAAAGAGGTACGTCTTCCGGCAGTCCCAGTTCCGCCCGGGTATAGGGCGTGACGTCGAACCGGGCCGGGTCATGTGCGCTGTTTACAACGGCTAGTTTTGTCTCTGGCACACCAAACACGTGCAAAATGTCCGCGATGCACTGCGACACACAGGCAATGCGGTCCGGTAGCGCATATTTCCAGTGGTTGATGATGTTGGACCTGGGCACAAAATCTACCCGCCGCGTGACTATCACCTTGCCCCTCCCCGCCCATTTCCGCGCAAGACACGCTAACGTATGGGTATGACTGGTATGAGCGTGCAGGATCTCGATATCGAGCGACTTGACGGCCTTGCTCAGGCGCCATGCCGTACAAAGGTCCCATTCGCCTAGAAACGGAGAGGGGACTCGCGTCAGGTTCGGAACGCCGTGGTCGCGCGTCACGAACTCAGCCTTCGGCCGCCCCGCCACGGCCACAAAATGCCCCCGCTCGGCCAATCCGCGGATGAGATAGCTGGCCTGTTGCTCTCCGCCGCGCCAGCCGCGCTGTTCGTCAAGATGCAGAATGCGCACCGTGAATCTCCAATGCTTGGTAATACGCCTCGACGGTGCGCTGGGCAAACACCTCCAGGGTAAACTCCTTCAACACCCGATTTCGTCCAGCTGTGCCCATTTTCCGGCGCAGTTCAGCGTCAGTGAGCAACCTCTTCATGGCTTTCGCCAGAGGGTCAACCGTACGTGTCGGCACGATGAATCCTTCGACACCATCGGTCAGTATTTCCGTCAATCCACCGTAATCCGAGCACACCACCGGCTTCTCCTCAGCCATCTGCTCTTTCAGGCTGAACGACGAGGTGTCGCAATCAATCGAAGGCTGTACACCGATATCGAACGCTTGGGTGCAGCGCGCCATATCGTCGCGGAATCCCGCGAACCGCACAATATCCCCTATCCCGAGTTCATTTGCGAGCTTGACCAGCTCCGGCTTCAAATCGCCCCGTCCCAGCACCAGTAACCGCAGCCGCGGAAACTCATCGTGCAACAGTGCCGCTGCCCGAAGCAAGAACCCATGTCCCTTAGCCCGCACCAGGCGTGCCGCAATGCCGCACACAAGATCATCATCCCGGTACCCGAATTCAGCTCGCGCTTCAGCCCGTTGCGCGGCATTCGGTTTGAATTCTTCCACGTTGACCCCGTTATGCACGGAACACATTCGCGCAGCATCAAACGCCCGCTGTTTGCTTAATGACTCTCGCACCATCTCGCATACGACGATCTGGAAATCCGTCCAATTGCGGTTTAACACCCGATTCGGGAGCATATCATGTACGCGATACGTGTTATGCCGAGTTCTTACCACGCACACAGGTCGTCTCAGAAGCCGGTTTGTTAACCCCGATACCCAGTGATCTTGTGACCCGTTGACATGCAGGATGTCAGGTTTCTCATCACGAATAAACCGCTTCGTCTCTCGAACATCGGCCAACCAGCAACCGGGGCGCAAGCCTCCTCGAAAAGTGAAACGGTTATTGATGCCACAGCCGGCGGTTTGGGCATGGTCCACGAGCACCGAATCCGGTTTGCATCCGACCGTCACACGATGTCCCAGACGCGTGAGTTCCCGAGCCAGGTTCGAGACGTAGCGCACCTGTCCACCACCCCGGAGATGGGGATCCGTCATCAAAATATGAAGCGGGCGGGTTGTCACGAAAGGGGTAGCGCCTCCTCGACCGTCAAGTCCGGCACATGCTCGATCGTGATTCCCTTGAAAGCCGCAGGGTCGAAATGATTGGCAAACAACACGACCCTATTCGCCTTGCCGAACTCGAGTTTACTGCCGGCTTCAAAGAAATAGGCTACGACCAGGTTGGGATTGGGCGCATAACCTCGCCACGATGCCAAGGCAGGGAACACCTCGCGCTGTACACCGTTCACCCACGCTCGAAGTCCGTAATTGCTTCCCGCTAGGTCCAATCCGCACTTCCGCGGCAATGGCGCGGCGTAGCCTTCCGGAATACCTGGTACCCCGGAACTGGTCCGAATGGGATCGAAGGCAGCCTCGGGTTCAAACCGAATGACGAAAAACAGGCGCTTCGGATATGCCCAGCACGGGCGGTCCAACTCGAAAGGCAGCGTATCGATCCTGTCTTTCAAGCTTTCCGGCACGCCTAACTTGGTCCAAAGCCATATATCGCGACGAATATCCATTTCGGTCGTCAACCGTACTCCTTCAAAATCTCCCTGGGGCAACGATTCTACACCTTTGGCAAACAGGCACTGGGTCACCATCCAATCGCGTATACTGGCAGGCACCCCTTCCCCCGGAAACGATACGGTTTGACGTATGAGCTGGTCCCTGTGCCGGACGGCAATCTCTGCGGTTGTGCCCGGTCGACCTTGAACATACACCCGATCGCTTTCCGCACGCGCAGGGGCGCCAAATACTTCCGGACGCTTCCGGCGCCCCGCGGCCGGCGAACGCCGAACCATTTCTACAATGCGCGCCTCTTTCGGGTCGAGCAGACAGGATATTTCGCTATCGCGCGCAAACAAGCCATCTTTAGGCCCCAAGTAGTTGTACTCGCGAGGATAAATCTCGCGAACAATGTACTCCAAATCGTGCTTCAAATGAAGCCGTAAACGTACTTCTTGGGGATCGTAACTTGTGTTGAAAAGAAACGCCACCGCACCTTGGGCCGTGGCATAACTATAGCCATCCACGCTGTCCAATCCCGGTTCGCCCAGAATTTCCTCAACAAAAAGCCGGTCTGACAGGTTCTTGCGCTCCCATGACAGCCATTTCATTGCGAAAGCTTTATCTTCATCCGGGAGGTCCTGCGGAAGCGCATGAAACCGGTGCCGCGGAGCAGTGGCCAGCGCTGAGATCAAGCTATAGCGCCATCCCGCGCTATCGTGATATAGATACCAGGGGTAATGCTCTGCACCGGGATATGGCGCAGCCAATGCGGCCTCAGGAGCTACGCCCACCGAGTTCGAAAGCTTTCCCCGTGGTATCAGGAAACTATGGGCGCGACGAAAGTACTGGCGCTGCATGTCCGCAAATAGACGTCCAACATGAATGTCGGGCAACGGCAGAGGATGTTCTTCCGCCATTACGGCGAGAACATCGCACATGCGGGCCAGGCCCGCGCCATAGCTCACGTACGGCCGCATACACGTCACATGGGCGTAGCTTTCTTTCAGCGACGCCACTACCTCGACCAGGCCTTGAAACGCCTTCATCAGCGACTGAATCCCGGCCGCATGACCATGCCCTGCCGCATGACACTGGACAATAGGGCTGCTGCTGACTTCGATGTTCCGGAATTGGTACCGGTCCATGATCTGCTGATAGCGTTCAACCAGAGAATTGCAGAACGCTTCCGACGCGAAACAGGGAGCAAAATCCGGCGTGGCCGGCGAGCCTGTCGGATCCAGGGCTACCCATCCCAGGTTCTCTGTCCGGTCCCGTCGGATGCGCAGCACGGGGTCCAAGTTCTCGATGCGAAGCTGTTGTTCGACAGCTTCCCGCAACGGATACGACTCCAACGACTCGAGCATCCGCGGCAGGAACACACGCGTTGCATTCAACCATCGGCACTGTTCAAGCACCTCCAAATCACTGGCGCCTGCACTGCCCTGTTCCGGCCCCTTGACTTCCACGGACGGCAATTCGGAAAGGGAGACCCCGCTCAAAAGGTACTCCCGAAACCAGTGCTGTTCCCCGATATCCAACTCCGCTGCTGTGTCATGAAAGGGATTTTTGCGTCTCCGGTTTTCCAGCGTACACACCCCGATATGCGCGGCAAGCATTTGATGGCTGCGGCCCGGGGTAAGTCTCGTGCCGGGATAGTACTCGAACGAATAATCACGGTTTTCGCAAACCACGAAATACCCCGGGAAATCCACGCAGAAGAACACACTGCTCGTCTTTGAACGCAAAAACAGAATCGGGTAATAAATGCCCCCATCGTGCACGTGGCATTCGTACTTAGGGTCCACCGTGTGTTTGATAACCGTGACTCTTTCAAGAAACGCTTCCCGCGTAAGCCCGTGAAAGGCCACGTTCTTGCGCATGAAATGCTCGCCGCGGAACAATACGTACGATATTTCAGCCTGTAACCACCCGCAATCAAGCTTTGTGACCAGCGTGGATACGTCCCCCGAGCCGCGTGCCTCTATTCCGCTTACGCGCCCTTCCAGCGCCGACAAGTTACCCGACGAGAACCATGCTTCAAAGGGGCTGAAACTCAATTCGTGACGCTCACCGGTCAACTTGTTGGTAATTGTGGCATGACCCGGTTCTCGGGGGTCCAGTTTAATCCTGACCTCAAGGAGTCCGTTCCCCAGCGTTCCTTCGCCTTGCGAGACGCGAGCGTATGCTGCTTCTCTCCGTTCTACCGCATCACGCAATTCAAGCTGCGGGTAGATGTCTCCTCGGTGTTTTCTCGATGGCATTGCGCGCCTCTTTATTCCACCTCCATTTTATCAAATACATTGGCAAGAACGGAAGCGATTGTTTTAAGCTATTGCGGCGCAATGACTTACCTATTGGAAGGTGGGCGAAATTACGAAGTGGAATCCGGAACAGAATCGCCGCCGTTGGCATTGGCTGCACCTTCTGATTCGGATTCAGGGACTTCCTCGGTCCCTACTTCCTTGTTAGCGGACTCGATCTCTTCCAGAACTCCGCCTACCGTATAATTCGCCGATTCGAGTTGTTCCAGGGCAAAGTCCAGCTCTTCATCGATCTGCGCAAGTTCTTCGCTGTCGTGAATATCAATTTTGCGTTTCTTGCTCATTATTCTCCCGTCAAACGATAGAC
>JAWODE010000143.1:0-3776 GCA_046483455.1 Candidatus Hydrogenedentota bacterium
CCGGATCATTCCATAGATCAGGAAGCCCTTGTAAAGGAGTTCCTACAATCTTATTAAAGAGATCCGTGCTTATTACGCCCATTCTTATTCATCCAAGCAATGCGACCGAGATGTCGCATTGGGAGAAACTACCATGATTCGGTGTAGATTGAAATGCAAAAAATGCCACAGGATAACCTGCGGCATTTTAACGTGACCGACATCTCTTAAAAAGAGATTAATCAGAAGCTATCTCCCACCCGTCCAACTCATAGAAAACTTCTTGCAAATCTGAAACATCTAAAACTTTCTTTACCATAAGCCTATCGATAACTCCGCCTATAAGGTGGATCATGTGACCGTGCTCTTCCCTCAAGGTCTCGATCTCACCTCGCGTGTTCTTGGTAGCGGCTAAACAGGAGTCTTCGACCAGCTCCTGAGGCGTAACGTGGCGAATCGTAACCTTTGTGTCGCGATAACAATCGTCGTAACGCTTGGCGGTCCGCAGAAGCTTTATTTTAGACATTGTGCGGGTACGGATGGGTTAAATCTAGAGGCTCTGCTCCGAGATCTTTTAGACGAGAATTTATCTGGTCAATGACCATGTCTCGATACTCGATCTCCCTAGCCATAAACATGAACACTGCCATGGCGCATGGCTCCATCACGAATGGGTCCGTCAAAGATGTGCTGGCAATCGTTGATGCGCTAACAGCATCTGCATATGACCCACCCTCCTTTAGCTTTGCGTCGTGCGCACCCTGCGCAATCATGCGCCTCGCTCCGCCGAGGGCTCGCTCGAGAATCGCGCCTGGCTCCTGATCGGCCTCGAAGCTGAGGCCTCCAGCCCTGAATGTTTTCTTAGGCGCTTTCGAAGAAACCTTATTTCCGTCCGGTCCAACTATTATTGACATATTACCTCTTGCGCCACGCGTAGTCACGGTGGGCGTCTAGAATTGCATCTGAATCTGACCTAAATTTAACGCTAGATTCGAATTTCGGAATTAGACCGTACTTTTCTTCATTTCGCCGCTTCGTTGCAAGCACTGCTCCGTCTCGGATAATTAAAACACAAGCTGCAGAGGGCCAGTTCATTTCTTTTTCTTCTTCCTTACATAGTCGTAAACGACTACGATAACCCTAGGGTTATCCTTACTGTAACGCGGCGGAGTAAAATATCCACCCGTTTGCTTATCATCGCCCTTGCCGATCTTCTTTCCTCGAGAACGCTTCTCATCATAGAAAAGGGCGTCTCGGATCCCTTTATTTACGTTCTCCGGGTCTGAATGGACCCTGTTCCGAAAGTAGACAATGGTGCTGACCATTAGCTGCCGGTCCTCGGTAGACTTTAGCGGCAGCTTAAATCCTGCCATCCTCGCATGACCGCGCGTGCTCTCCTCCCCGATTACCCCCGCTACGGTGAAGAGGAGCCTGTCATTGTCGATGTCGAGGGCGCTTCGCCCATCACCTACAATATCCCTGTTCCCACCACCCCGGTGTTCCCCGCGGACCAGGTCGGGTTTTTTTCTCCGCCTGCGGTACAGACCGTTTTCTGGCGCACCGCCGCCGGATTGCGTCACAACGGCAACAATGTGCCCATCATGCTGGCTGTCGCGAAGGCGCGTCTCGGCATGCCGGATACCCATGAATGGCTGCGTACCGAAATCCTGTGGCGAGAACGCTCCAACGGGACCCTGAGTTTCAATCGGCTGCACCCTCGTTTCCACTTTAACGATTTCGGACACTACACCGAAATGTTTGGCGTCTGTTTGCCTATCAACGAATTGCTTATCCAGAGCGTGGGCGATATTATTCGGTTATTGCCCGCATGGCCGGAGACCATCCCAGCGCGTTTTGCCCACCTGCGGACTCAAGGCGGGTTTCTTGTCTCCGCAAACGCCTCCGGTGGCCAGGTGCGCAGTTTGACCATCGAAAGCACGGCCGGAGGCCCGCTGCGACTCGAGGCGCCTTGGCCGAACACCGAAGTCAACCTCGGAGCGGAGTGGACACCCTGCGTCGTGGATGACCAAGGCATTGTCACCATCAATACCAGCCCCGGCCAGGTGTTGGGCTTCCGCCCGCGTCCAGTTTGGACTCAGGTTCGTGCTCAGGGCGCCAAGCAGTCATTTACATTTGAGGATGGCGCCGCCGTTATGCGCATCCAGGGAGAGGCCGGCGCCTCGACGGGCTACCAGATGCCCGGTCCCGGTCCCACACCCATTTCGGAAGTCGCTTGGGAGGTTAAGGGCAGCCCCAACGCGCAGTATTTCGTCGAAGTCCACACATCAAAAGGCCATCGTGTGACCGGCTGGACACCCAGTTTCGAAGCCTGGACAACGGAGCGGCTCGAATTACGGGAGGATGCCGCTGTCGACCGTGTCGTGCTTTACACCCAATCCAACGACGGCACGCCGGCGTTCAATGCCTTTCGCAAGGTGACCTTGCAGTTCGCCGACGGCATGGAACAATTGTCCCTGGATCTTCAAGCGCATGAATAGTTGTTTCTAATAGGATTTACAAGATTAACCACCTGCTGTGGCGTGGTCTCCGACCGCGCGACTCTTGCGACCGAAGGTCTTCCTGCTGTGGCGTGGTCTCCGACCGCGCCACTCTTGCGACCGAAGGTCTCCAATCTCCTTGCGACCGCAGGTCTCCAATCTCCTCTGTTCGCATCTGTGTACAGCAGTTCTTTTCAACTTCCCCCGAGGATGGTCTACAATACCGCCTCAGAAGACATCTCAGCACGCCGCGGTTTCGGGCCGCGTGGTTCGAAAGGGGACGCTATGTTCAAAAACTGTCTGGTCTTTGCGCTGTGTACGGTTGTGTTCGCGAGTATTTCGTTTGCGCAACAATCCGAGGCCGTCGACATCGGCTCGAACCGGGAACTGTTTGTTGATGGGTATCTCATCGGCGCTCTTGAGGGAACTCAGCACCGCTTGCACCATCCCGTGGCGCGGGAAACGGTGCTCCATTACGACAAACCCTGGGAGGGAGCCTTCTGTGGCTACAATACCCTTATCAATGACGGCCAAAAGTATCTGCTCTACTATCGCGGACTGCCCATAGCGGGCGCCGACGGCTCCAAAAACGAAGTGACGTGTGTTGCCCTGAGCGTTGACGGCATTCATTTTGCGAAGCCCGAGCTCGGCCTGTATGAAGTTCACGGAACCCTGGACAACAACGTGATCTTGGCGAACGACGCGCCGTTTTCGCACAACTTCACGCCGTTTCTGGACGCCAACCCCGAGGCAAAGGCCGAGCAACGGTTCAAGGCGGTCGCCGGTACCTCGAAGACTGGTCTGCATGGGTTCGTCTCCGGGGACGGCATCCACTGGGAGCACCTTCGCGATGAACCCATTCTCACCGGCGGCGCGTACGACTCGCAGAACCTCGTGTTCTGGTCGCGGTCCGAGCAATGTTATGTCTGTTATTTTCGCATCTTCGTCGACGGTGTTCGCTCGGTCAGCCGGACGACCTCGAAAGATTTCCTGAATTGGACCGAAGCGACTCCGATGACGTTTGGCGACACCACGATGGAACATTTGTACACGAACCAGACGCAGCCGTATTTCCGCGCGCCCCATATCTATGTCGCCACACCCGCCCGTTTCATGCCCGGACGCAAGGTAGTCCCCGAGGGTATGGCCGAGCGTTTGGACGCCAACAAGGGCTATGTGGGCGATTGTTCGGATACCGTGTTTATGTCTACCCGGGGCGGCAATGTCTATGATCGCACTTTCATGGAGAGCTTTGTGCGACCCGGCTACGGCATGGAGAATTGGACTTCTCGTACGAAT
>JAWODE010000022.1:0-12110 GCA_046483455.1 Candidatus Hydrogenedentota bacterium
GCTTCTAGTGCTGCCGCATGTTTACTTGCAATGGGAACACCCGGAAAGTGGTGGGAGAACCACTGGAAGCAGACTGAACTTGTCGACATGGAAGTGGCGGACACGTTATACGAAGGCTGGCGCGACTGGCTCCAGTTCGAAGAGGCCAAGAACGCCGCGGGGACTAACCGTTGGCCGGAAGAAGCCGACGCCCTTCGGGCGGACGAAGGCCGCTATCTCGGCTTTGCGCGGCTGGTCGCCCGTAAACGCGAAAGTTCATGAGCGTCGTGCTGCGCTTTGCTTGTGCCTGCCGAAGGGGCCTTTGTGGACGGATCAGGCTCGCGCAGTAGATTGCGAGCCCAGTGCTTGTGGCGCCCTATTCGAGCGAAAAGGGGCATTGTGCTGTTGTTAAAATACTCTGGCCGCGCACGGCGGACGCGAATAACGACCGGCGATTTATAGTTCAGTCGTCTTGTTTGCATTCGTAACTCTGGGGTGGGACCGACGCCCTCGCCGGTCATATTCCGATTTCCGTGGTTTTAATCCCGCATTGACCCTTTTATTAATTTTCGGTACCTTAGAGGCGGTGTTTACTTGCCGGTTTCTTGGCAGGAGGCTGTGTGCCTTCGCCCGTGGATGCCGGGTTTTTTGAAAGCGATATAGGTAGCCGGAGTTCGGGGACAATCCAAGCAGGGGAGTTGTGAAATGAAAATCAGCATAAACGGATGGACTGTCGGGGGGTTGAACAATGAAACGCCCGTGCTCGAAGCGGCCAAGCTCGCCCAAGAGGCGGGATACGATGCCATCGAATTGTGTTTCGGGGCGGGGGAACTGAGTCCGGATGCGACGGAAGCGGACCTTGGTGCATTGAAGCAGGGTATCGACGACATGGGCTTCACGATCTCGTCCATGGCAACTGGGTTCTACTGGGCGAAATCGTTGTCGAGTCCGGACGAAACCGAGCGTAAAGAAGCGGTAGATTTCACGAGAGCATATATTAACGCGGCGCGTATATTCGGCGTGGACGCCATCTTAGTGGTACCGGGAGCGGTAAGCGTTCCGTTCGATTCGTCCCGACCGGTGGTGCCGTCGAAAACCGTTTGGGACATCTCGCGGAAGTCGATTAAGGAAGTCCTGCCGGATGCCGAGAAGGCGGGTGTAGCCCTGTGCGTGGAAAATGTCTGGAACAAGTTTCTGACGGGACCGTTCGAGCTGGTTCAGTACATCGATTCGTTCGGGTCGCCCTTTGTGAAATCGTATTTCGATGCCGGCAACGTTTTGCTGACGGGGTATCCGGAGCATTGGATCGAAATCCTCGGGGCGGGCCGTATCGGTCGGGTGCATATTAAGAATTTCAATGCGCATGACGGAGGGGGCACGCTCGCGGATTTCACCGACAGCCTGATGAAAGGCACCCTAAACTGGGAGGCGGTGTTCGCGGCGCTGAAGAAGGTGGGTTACGATGGCTATATCACCGCGGAAATGCTGGTGAGCGAGAAGGGGTTGCCTGACGCGGAGCTGGCGCGCCAGGTCGCGAAAGACATGCGCCAATTGGTTGAACAATATGGCTAGGGATTGACGCTTCGAGGGTGAAGTGAAGCGAAGAAGGAGAGGATCATGCACAAGGTGGGCATTATTGGACTGGGGTTTATTGGGAAGATGCATCTCGGCTCGTTACGTAAGACGGGGATGGCGGAGATTGTGGCCGTCGCCGACAAGGATGCCGCCAATCTTGGACAGGGGGCGGCAAAGGAAGGAAATATTGCGCTTGACGGCGACCTGAGCCTCGAAGGGGTGAAGATATATAGCGAAGGCGACGAGTTATTGGCGGACCCGGAGGTCGAGGTGGTTTTGATTGCCCTGCCGACCAGCTTGCATAAAGAGTACGCATTGAAAGCCATCGAGGCCGGGAAACACATTATGTGCGAGAAGCCGTTTGTGCGGCATACCGAGGAAGGCAAAGAAATCCTTCAGGCGCTCAAGGGGTATGACAAGAACTTCATGGTGCTTCAGTGCATCCGGTTCTGGCCGGCGTATGCAAAGGCATACGAACTGATCGAGTCGGGCGAATACGGCAAGGTCTTGTCGGCGCATTTTGTGCGGCACAGTCCCAAACCGACCTGGAGTTGGAATAACTGGTTGCTGGAGAATCCGCTTGGTGGCGGTGCGCTCGTTGACCTGCATGTCCACGACGTGGACTTCGTGAATCACTGTTTCGGAAAGCCGTCGAAGATAGAAGCCGCCGGTGTTATCGATGATGACGAAGGCGTAGGGGACATCATGTCGATGTACACGTACGAGGGCGGTCCCGTGGTAACTATTCACGGGGCATGGACCTTTACGCCGAAATACCCGTTCCGGATGGGGTTCCAGATGTGTTTGGAGAAGGCTTCGTTCGAGTTCAATTCGCTTGTGGATATGAATCTGCATGTTTATCCGGAGGATGGCAGCGCCCTCACGCCCGAAATCGACTCGGCCGACGGTTATTTTCTCGAAGAGAAGTATTTCCTCGAGTGCATTGATAAGGGCGAGAAACCGGAGGTGATCACGCCCGAATCCGCGCTCGAGGCGGTCACGCTGGTCGAACAGGAACTGGCGGCCATGGTGGCGTAACACAAAATTACGAAATTAGGGACAGCAAAACATGAGCCGTGGGGCTCACGCGTAGACCATGGAAAGGGGTGTATTCACCCCGAAGGGGTTGAAGAAGGAGGGCGGACGTACCCGTCCTCCGTGATCTTACGGAGGGGTATGAAAACCTGTCCTCCGTTAATGCCATTCGAGAGATGTCCGGGTCTAGAAATTTTCGAAGCAGTCACCTTTTTTGCGAATCGTGTGTATAGGGGCGGGATTATGGCTGAGCGGAATGGGTTTCTGCTGTTATAAAGATAAAAACACTGTTCCTATTTTGATTATTCGTGAGGGGGGCTTATGTCCAGTGTGGATTCGTTGCAGGGGGCGGTGAACGCTTGGACGGCTGTTTTGGGGGGTCCGAATGTCTGCACGGATGGGGAAACCCTTGATCGGTACGCGCGGACGACGCAGGACGTTGCGCCACGGCCGGGCTGTATTCTGTTTCCGGAATCCACGGGGCAGGTTCAGGAGATAGTGCGGATAGCGGGGCAGTACGGTGTCGTGGTGTATCCCATTTCGCGGGGCCGCAACTGGGGATATGGCGATGCCTGCGCGCCTACTTCGGAAGCGGCGATCGTCGACCTTTCCCGGATGAACCGGATTCTGGAGGTGAACACCGAGTTGGCCTATGCGGTGATCGAGCCGGGAGTTACGCAAGGCCAGCTTTACGCTTACCTGACAGAGAACCAAACGGGGTTGTGGATGGACAGTACCGGGGCGGGACCCGAGTCCAGTTTTGTAGGCAATACCCTGGACCGGGGTTTCGGCCACACCCGTTACGGCGACCATTTCGAGACCTGTTGTGGGATGGAGGTTGTGCTTGCCGATGGGCGGGTTCTCGATACGGGTTTTGGGCATTTTGCGAATGCGAAGGCCGGGCGCGTGTACCGCTATGGAGTGGGGCCTTTTCTTGATGGCATCTTCTGCCAGTCGAATTTTGGGATCGTGACAAAGATCGGTCTTTGGCTCATGCCGGAACCGGAGGACTTTTGCTTTTTCTTCTGCACGGTACCGAGAGATGAAGATCTCGAGCGTTTAATAGACGCATTGCGTCCATTTCGCCTGCGGAGGATGCTCGATTCAGCCATTCATATCGGGAACGACCTCCGTGTGCTTAGCGCCTCGATTCATTATCCTTGGGAATCCGCGGGACAATTCGGATCGCTTCCGGCGCATTTACGGGAAGAATTGCGTCAACAGCACGGCATTGGCGCGTGGAGCGTGGGCGGTGCGTTAACGGGGACGCGGGGGCATGTGCGTGACATGCGGCGTCTGCTGCGGCGCGCCCTGGGCCCAATTGGAAAGCTTGTTTTTGTGAACGATGCGAAACTGGCTCTTGGCGAACGTGTCGCACGCCTCTCGGAACGGTTCGGGATGTCGAAGCTGTCCGAGCAGTTAGCATCCTTGCGGCCGGTCTACGCGCAGATGAAAGGGGCGCCCGCGGACGAATCGGTCCACGGTACCCAATGGCGTCTTCGGCATCCGCCGGACCACGAATCGGATCCCAAAGATCCTCTCGAAACAGGTTGCGGGCTCATGTGGTTTTCGCCTGTTGTTCCCATGACGGGGCGCGACGCCCGCCGTGTGCTGGATTTGGTCAAGCCGGTTCTCGATGAACATGGTTTCGATTTGCTGGCAACATTTACTCTCCTCAATGAGCGATCGATGATCGGCATTTTGAACGTGGCCTTTGATAAATCGGTGGCGGAAGAGGTCGCGCGTGCCATGGCGTGCTATGACGCCGCAATGGAGGCGCTTATTCAAGAGGGGTATGTGCCTTATCGGACGGGCTTGCGTGGCATGGACAAAATTCGGCATAAGGAAGACGTGTTTTGGCAAGTGGCTCAGGAAATCAAGCATGCTTTGGACCCTCAAGACATTATTGCGCGGGGGCGCTATGTGCCACCGCTTGATGAAGGTGGCTTTCCCGACCGGACGTAGAATGGATCCCACTCACATGGGCCTCTTTGCTTTTCGGGGGGCTGCATGACACGGCGGTTGCGCGAGGTTGTACCTTGCCGCCTTTTCTTACAGCGCATTCACGAGGGGGTCGTCGCTTTCTTCGCGGAAAAGGCTGGGTTCGGGGAGGCGGTCTTCATAGATTTGGACGTCATGTTTTTCCCGGAGGGCTTTCATGAATTTGACGTAATAGATTGCGGGGGCGAGGTCGGGCTTTGCTTCCTCGATGTTTTTTTGGGCGGGGGGCGTGCTCTCGAGAACCTCCGCGACAAGATAGCCTGTTAAGGCGGTGCGTTGTGGCTGATTTCCAGCAGCCTGTGTCACCATCTCCCAGTCTTCGATGATCAGGGGGCCGAGTATGCGTCCTTTCTGAGTTCCCGAGGCTTGTTCCCAGAATGACTGAAACTTCGGCCGACCGGTATTGGTGAAGGTAGTCTGGAGGGGAATGGCTTTACGCTCCTTGGTAAATGATTGGGCCACTTTTTCCCATGGCTCTTCTTTCACGAGGCGTTTACGGGCTTCCGCTGAGTTGGGCCCGGCATCGCTTGTTTGTGCTGGAAAAATCAGTGCCCGGAAGGTCACTTTTTCGGGTTTGAAGAGTTCGTTTTTGCGCATCTCGTATTCTTCCCGGTACTCTTTTTCGGAGATGGCGATTTTTTCGGCTTCGACGGCTTTTTGAACGGCCTGGACGATGGCTTCCTGTTTCAGCAATTGCTGCCTCAATTCCTCGATACCCTTTTGGCGCTTTTGCTGAATTGCCTCGACATCCGCTTCGGTCATACCAAATTGCTCGGGATTCTCGGGATTGATTTTCATTTCCGGGTGCTGAGCGTCGTACAATTTGGCGATTTGCTCCTTCGGGGGGGCCTCGAGCTCCCCTTCGGTTAGCAATTCATCGACCACCCGTTTTTGCAGTTTTTCGTCGATGTAATTTTCAAGGACTCTGAGCAAGTCGCCACGGTTGTTGATATGGGGGCGTTCCTCGGGCGACATGAGTCGCAGATGCCGGTACAGATCGCCCCGGGTAACATAATTATCGCCGATTTTGGCGACGCGGATGCGGTCTTTGTCCACGATATTCCCGCATGATGCGAGTACACAGGTCAGCATTATAATCAGGCCGATTCGGCCTAATTTTTTCACAATCAGGGAACAATCCATTCGAGAAATCTCCTTTATTCTCTTAAAAGTGTAACACGTTTGGGTAACGCGGGAAAATTTTCCCGCAGCCTTTCCTGCTCGGTATTCCGAAAGTTATGACGGTGGTTCGGTGCTTGTTATTCGTAGTTTATGAACGGTGTTAGGGGGTATTGACTTTGACGGAGGCGTAAGGGGCTTGTCTGTGTATGCAGCGCCCTACTTGCAACCGTGGCTATGGCCTTTCCGGGTTGTTATTAGCTGTAGTCTTCCAAGGCATCGTACATGGCCACAAGGTTCTCGGGCGGCACCTCGCTTTGGATGTTGTGGATGGTGTTAAACACGTAGCCGCCGCCCGGAGCGAGGGCGTCTAGATTGCGTTTGACGTCTTCCTTCACTTGCTCCGGTGTACCGTGGGGCAGGACGTGTTGCGTGTCTACACCGCCTCCCCAAAAGGTGATGGCCTGCCCGAAATCGCGTTTTAGAGCAAGGGGTTCCATGCCTTCGGCGGTAACGTGCACGGGATTCAGAATGTCGATTCCCGCTTCGATGAATCCTGGCAAGTAAGGCCGCACATTTCCGCAGGAATGGAAAAAGAGGTACGCATTCGGAGCGGCTGTCTTAATAAACCTGAAAACCCGCTCCAAATGGGGCCGGATGGTGGCGGAGTACTGGTCGAAAGAGATAAGCTGGGATTGCTGGGTACCGTAGTCGTCATTCTCGACGATAATGTCGACAACATCGCCCAATTCGCTCAGCGCGGTCTCCCAAAAGGCGATTTTGAGGTCCGCGAGCGTTCCGTAGAGGCGGTCGGCGAATTGGGGATAGATCATGGGGTCCATCAAGGCGTTTTCCATGCCGCGAAGCCGCTGGGCCATCTCGAAAATGCCGGCGCAAATGCCTTTAATCATGACCGCCTTGCCTTGCTTACGGAACGCGGCTGCCTGCTCGCGAAGGCCTTGAATGCGGACCGGATTTCCGGCATCGGGCCACGGGTAGGCGTCAATAGTTTCGGGCTCGGGAGGCTTGTCGGCGAGGGGATGTTCCACAATGGTGAACCAAAGCCCGTTCTCTTTCGGAAAGTGCTGTGTCATGCCCCACTCATCGTGATAGACCCAGACCTCGCCTTCATCCTGTAGGGCGTCGAAAACGTTCCAGTTATGGCTGGTAAGGGGGAAAAGGCCCCGGGTATCCACGCCGAACCGGTCCAGAAAATCGTCCGCGGGTACGACCGTCTGCTGGATTACGTCTTGCCATTGGGGCTCATGAGAAGGCATGCCGAGGTAGGCACGTGTGTTGTCGTAAGCGATTCGGGAAATGCCGGTCACGTGCGTGCCGGCAAGGTCGCGGGGGACCCGGTCTGCTTCACGGTGCTCAAGGGCTGTGAGGACTCGCTCGCGGGAAGTCATGAAGGGGACGCTCCTCTCGAATTTACGATGGGACTTGGGCGGACCTCGACGGGCCAGCCGTGGAAACTCTCGATTCCAAGACGATGGTAGCGGGTCTCGAGAGAATCCGCAACCGGGCGTGCCTCTACTCACGCGGAGAGCAACTGGAAGCCACATCTCTACTCGATTTGAAAGAGCGCATTTGAAGGAAGGAAGAGTGGGTATTCCGTGGCAAAGAATTCTGTCTCGTGAAATGATGAGCAGAATCGTGCCCGTTTCCGTCACCTTTGTGAAAGCGGGCGGCGAGTCCGGGTGCGCAATGGCAACACCACCCGCAAGCTCTCTGGATTCCTGCTTACGCAAGAATGACGGTAGATAGGAACCGCAGATAGGAACCGCGCCTGGCGGAAGCTCTCTGGGTTCCTGCTTGCGCAGGAATGACGGTAGATAGGAACCGCGCCTGGCGGAAGCTCTCTGGGTTCCTGCTTGCGCAGGAATGACGGTGGGGGCCGGGGTGTCTCCTTCTTTGATGCGGGCAAGCGCCGCAGGCCGGGGTGTATTCCGAAGCCCGCGAGTTTGGTTGCGGCTGTAGGGCGGTGGGCTGGTATGTTTCGCGTCATTGGCGCTCGATATGTGCGCCTAAGGCAGACGAAGCATCCGTACGGTGGCTAGAATGGCCAGACGCATTCTCCCGTCAAAAGTTGGGGTTATGCCGTCGCATGGTGTCTCACGGTGCCACTTTCGCTTGTGAAGCCACTCAGGATTCTTAAATACAGACCGGTGCCCAAGGCTTTTTGTAGGAAAAGTTGGAAACCGTCGGCCCCGCGGGCCTCCGGTCGAGCCCGTGGCTCGGTCAGGAGACCGGCCACAGCGGGAGCCTCTGGACCTTCAGCGGAACCAAACGCGGGGTTTGGAGATAGAAATAAATGTCAGGTTGTGCCTACTTGGCCGAACGAGTACCATAAATGCGCAGCAATCCGCATACACCGTAGCTGGTTTGACATGGCAGGGTACAGGGCGAGCGCGGAAAGCACATACGCGGTTGCAAGGAAGGGGATATGTCGATGAAGACAAGTAGATGTCTTTTAGCTTTGGCCATACTGCTGGCTTTTTCCATCCCGAGCTGGGCGAAATCCAATGATGTCCTGCTGCCTCTGGGGAAGAAATTGATCGAGTATGGATGGGATGTGCCGACGACTAAACAGGTGCGCAAGCGGATCAATAAGATGGAGAAACGCCCGTTTGACGGGGTTATCTTCCGGCTCGAGGGCGGCGGCAATGTGCTCGTGCCGGAACCGTGGACCGAGGAGCGTTTCGAGGAGGACTACAAGAACGCCCGACGGATCAAGTGGGACCGGTTCACCGACAATTTTGTCATCATGTGGGCGGCGTCGGACCAGGATTGGTTCAGCGATGCGCAATGGGAGACAATTCTCAACAACGTGCGGCTCGTCAGCAGGGCAGCGCGGCTTGCGCGGTGCGTGGGCATTTGTTTCGACGCCGAGCCATATGGCGACAATCCCTGGGACTACGCCAAGATGGCGCACCGCGATACGAAATCCTTTGAGGAATACGAGTCGATGGTGCGGCGACGGGGGGCGCAATTCATCCGGGCTATCGAGACGGAGTTGCCCGACCCGCAGATTCTGACTTTTTTCCAACTGAGCTATTTTTCCAATCTTTGCAAACCCATGGAGCCTGATTCCCGGCGGTCGAAGCTCTCGAAGGAACACTATGCCCTTCTGCCCGCCTTTTTGGAGGGAATGCTGAGCGGTTCGCAAGCGGGTACGCGGATCGTTGACGGTAACGAAGGGGCGTACTACTACAAGGATCGTCGGCAGTATTTTGAAAAATACCATCAGATCACGCAACGGGGGTTGTACCTTATTCCTCCGGAACTTCACGGTCTGTACCGCGAGAAGGTGCGGGTGGGGCAGGCGTTGTACGTGGACCAGTATTTCGGGCTTCGCGACCGCAAAGTACTTGGGGACTATTTGGGCCCCGAGCAGCGGCCCCTGTGGTTTGAACACAACGTGTACTGGGCGCTGTATACCACTGACAAGTACGTGTGGTGCTACAGCGAACGCATGAATTGGTGGGAGGACGAAAACGTGCCGGAAGGCTGCGAAGAGGCGATACGTTCGGCACGGCGCAAGATCGCGGAAGGCGAGAGCTTGGGAGTGGACGTGGGGCCCATCCTGGAAACGGCGCAGAAGCGGCAACAGGATGCGATTACTGGGGACCTCATCATTCGTAGTGCCGAGATCGAGAGGCTTGGACGCAGGGTGGCGAAACCGAATGTCGACGGGGAACTGGATGACGAGGTATGGGAGAAGACGGCCCCGCTCGAACCATTCGTGCCTATGAAGGCCGCTCAGGAAACGGTGTCCGCGCAGACGCAGACCCAGGTCGCTTACGACGACGAGCATCTATATATCGCGTTCCGTTGTGAAGAACCCAAAGCCGCGAATCTGCAAATCGTTGGTGAGCAACGTGACGATTACGTCTTTACGGGCGATGTGGTCGAAATCTTTATCAAGCCCAGCGATGAATCGGCCGCGTTTTACCATTTCGCGATTAATCCGGCGAACGTCGTTTGGGACGGGCTTCACGTAGATGTCCTCCAAACCGAGTACAGCCCGGAGTGGGAGCATGGAGTACAACGGGGCGATGATTTCTGGAGCGTGGAAGTCGCTTTACCCTGGAAAGCGATCAACATGGAGACTCCCGAGCGAGGGACCAAAATCAAGGCAAATCTCTGCCGCGAACGGTACACGGAGCGGGAATGGACGCTGTGGTCCCAGACGGTCTACCACTTCCTTGAACCGGAGCATTTCGGGACGTTTGTTTTCAAATAGCAGGTTTGCGTGCTATGTCCGGCGGAGCACTGTGAGGGCGCTCCGCCGGTTCGCTTAGCCGATGGCGGGGAATCACTATTATCCCTTTGGGTGCGCGCTACACTCGAAAGAAAAAGAAAGGACGGATGGTCATGACTCGGCCTCTCTTTGCAGTTGTTCTGCTTTTCGCGGGGGTGCTGGCAGCGGCCCCGTCATTCGCGGGCGAAGAAAGCGCCCATGCAGCGCATTTCACCACGACCCGCCACGCGTACGAACGGGGGGAGCAGGTGACCTTCGCGGTGCGCGCTTTGGAGGCCGATGGGGCGGTGTTCGACGTTAGCGGATGGCTCGAGACCGAAGCGGCTATCGAAAAGCACACCGCGGCGTACGTTCTCGACACCAATCTGCTCCGCGAGGGCGATTACGTAGTGCGGGCGCGGTTGCTCGAGGCCGGCGAGGGTTCCGCGCTGTTGAAATTTCCGATCACGATTGGTCCGCGCCATGATGACGAACGCATTCCCGTATGGCGCTGGGGCGGCGGCGCCAGCAATCCCGAGTGGTGGACCCAACGCGGGTTCACGGGTGGGTTTCTTGGTTCTCAACGCGATCCCCTCCAGGAAGGCCAAGATATCGGCGCCATTCTTGAGCGTCTTGATGACGCCACGCGGTACGACTTCGAGGTGGGGCTCTATCTTCATCCGTTGCTGGCAAGCCGGTGGGAGGAGGACGACTCGGTCATCTGCCGGAAGCCCGACGGAAGCCTCTACGAGGGCCGCTACCGCAAACCGTATCCTCTCGAGCCGAAGGTGGTTGACCATGCCAAAGCTACCGCGGACACATGGGCGGCCCGCCTCGGTGAGTATCCCTCGTTGCGGCATGTTCTGTTGCATTCCGAATGGCAAACCCCCTTCTGTGTGAATGCGTCCGCGGTCCAAATGGCGAAGGAAGAAGCCGGTATCGACTTGCGCGAAATGCTTGATGAGAATGGCCGTCCGAAAGCGCCGTCCATTCCGGAAAACGGAATTATCCCCGATGACTTTCCACACTATCGCTTTCTTCAGTGGTGGTGGCAGCGGGGACACGGCACCGCCGTTTTGAACGCCATGCTGCACGACATCGTGAAAGAGCACCGGCCGGACGCCATCACCTGGCACGATCCTTATCGTCTGGCGCCTGTGCGCGATTCGCATAAGGGCATTGACTGTATCGCGACGTGGACGTATGGGTACCCGGACATCAAGCGCCTGTGCTACACGACCTACCTTCAAGCCGCCGCACGGCCCCACGGCCAGCTCGTCCAACAGGATATCACGCTTTATGTGTACGGCAGGTTCGCGGTCCAACTCGACGAGTCAACCGCAGATTTGGCTTCCGATTATCCTGGACGCGACCCTTTCTTTACGGCAGGTCCGGACTATGCCAAAGAGGCGATCTGGCTGGTGGTTTCGCAACGTCCCGATATTGTGTGTTTTTACTCGGCCGGGGCCCTTTCTCCCGACAACTCGACATTGGACCCTTATATCAGTTCGCCGGAGACGTTCGACGCCATCGGGCAGACTTGCGATGTTTTGGTTAAGCCGTACGGGCCGACCATCAAAGCCTGTGAACGGGCACAGCCGCACGTTGCGCTGCTCATGTCGGCCGCGGCGGCATGGTACGACGAGACATCGCCCCGGCTCCCCGGGTACGACAATGAGCAGACTCTGCCGTTCGCGACGTTGCTTATGATGAACCACGTGCCTTTTGACGTAGTGCTTGATGACGACATCCGCGAGGGCGCGCTGGAACGATACGAAGTGCTGGTCATGCCGCAACCCGACACGCTGACGCAATCCATGCATGAGCGCATCGCCGCGTTTGCAAGTAGCGGGAAAACGGTCATTACCACCCCGGCGTTGCGGGCGCCTCTTCCGGAGGCAACCATTGTCGAATTCGATTTTACCCATCAGAAATTGATCAACGGCAATGCTCTTGCGAAAGGCGAGGCGGTGACTGCGGAAGAAGACCGCGAAATCATGGAGCGCTACGCGAGCGAATTGGCGCCCCTGCTTGAAAGTGTCCCGCGTCCAGCGCGTACCAGGAGTCCCCGGGCTCTGACCAACACGCTGGTGAACGGCAAGGTTGCCTATCATTTTTTCATTAACGACAACCGGACCTATGGTCCGCGCTTTGGCCA
>JAWODE010000300.1:0-3960 GCA_046483455.1 Candidatus Hydrogenedentota bacterium
TCGTTCTCCGGCTGCGTTTCGTCCTGTTTCTTCTTCTTTTCGTCTGCCATAAAGTCTAATCCATTTCTGTCAAGGTTACGATTCAGCCTGTACAGCGTTTCCGTTTCTTGCTTGGTGGGCGAGGCGGGACTCGAACCCGCACACCTTCCGGCACTGGATCCTAAATCCAGCGCGTCTACCACTTCCGCCACTCGCCCGCGGGAACACCCACTTCCAGCATAGCGCCTCACGCCTCTAGAGCCATTTTAGCACGGCATCCCGCCCTAGGTGTTATGCCCGATCCGGCAAAAAGAGGGTGGGCCTGGCGGCCAAGCGTGGCTAATCCTCGAAAGGCGTCCCTGCCCACGACCTAAAACTGAAACGTGATGTTATCATAATAAAACCAAGAATTTCAACACGTTGTCGCCGTTTTGTCGCTGTTTTTGGCTCCCACCAAGGGTGAAATGACGGCTTTTCAAGAAGCCTCCGCTCGCAAGAACAAATGTTATTCACTTCTTGTTGGGAAAACGCTCAAGGAGTCTTGTAGAAACTCGATTTCTTAGAAAAAAGATTGCTACCGACAAAATGGGTGCACGCCGGCGTCCGGTTGTTGTACAGTGATGCCCACGCTTAAAGTTGCAACTATCCGCTTGCGTGCAAGGAAGTTGCCATGAATACGACCACCATAGACATCGGTTTCACGGACTTGGTCATACCGCTGGCCAACACGGTGGACATGATGAGCCCCGCTCTGGCGGACCATCATCTCGATGTGGGTTACTTCGCGCTTCGCATCGGCGAGGAAATGGGATTTTCTCAAGAAGAAGTCGTAACGCTTGCAGTGGCGGGCATGTTACACGATATTGGCGCCTTCTCCCTGAATGAACGGCTTGATATTCTCGAATTCGAGTACCATAAACCCACTCAACATTGCAGGGCCGGTTACGAACTGCTCCGGCACTTCGAACCTTTTTCGCAAGCCGCTGAAATCATCCGGTTCCATCACCTGCCGTGGAATAACGGCGAAGGCAACGAGCACAATGGTACGCCGGTGCCCTTGGGCAGCCATGTCATTCACTTGGCTGATCGCATATCGGTGCTGGTGCCCAAAAACATCCACGCCCTGAGCAAGGTTCCGGAAATCTGCGAGGCGGTCGAGAAACGCCGCGGCACGTGGTTTCATCCTGAACTCGTCGACGCGGTTCTTGCCTTCGCCAACCAGGACAGTATCTGGATGGACGTTGTTTCGCGCTCCGTCGAACGACCGTTGGTGGCCTGCCTGAAAAAATCCCATCGTGTGGCGACGCTGGACGAACTACTCGAATTTGGCAAACTCGTTTGCCGGCTCATTGATTTTCGGAGTCCTTTTACAGCAACGCATACCACTGGCCTGGCAACGGTTGCCGTGGCGTTGGCCGAGCGTCTTGAATTCGATGAAGAACATCAAAAACTCCTGAAACTCGCCGCCTACCTCCACGATTTGGGCAAACTCGCCGTTCCCCTCGAGATTCTCGAAAAACCCGGTCGGTTCACCGATGACGAATGGCATGTCATGCGGTCACATGTGTACTACACGTATCATGCGCTTGCGCCAATTCCCGAGTTGGACGTGCTTACCTCCTGGAGCGCCTTACATCAGGAACGCCTCGATGGAAGCGGTTATCCTTTTGCTTATACCGCCGAACGCATTCCCCTCGAGGCGCGCGTGCTGGCGGTCGCGGACGTATTCGTGGGCATCACCGAGGACCGCCCCTATCGCAAAGGTATGGCCGAAGAGGAAGCCCGGAACCTCCTCGCGGATATGGCGGCGAAGCGCCAAATCGATCCCGATGTCGTACGGGTGGTCTTCGATGATTTCAATACCCTTAATACCATTCGCGCCGAAGGCCAGGAGCAAGCGCGTGAAGCATTCCAAACCTTTAAACAAGGTTTAGCTGCCCAGGTATAATCCGGGGACTTGATTATCGTGCTGCTCGGCACGAAATCATCTCGATCCCTGCAGAAGCCATTACGGCCTCGCGTCGCTTCTATACAGTCCAATCTCACCAAAGGGAATGGGGTCGAGACCGTGTTCTTTTACCAGCGGCTCGAGCGCATCGAAATCGAGACGCCCGTTCTTAGCAAAAGGTATCTCTGTTGTCGTGACTACGTTGTCTTTAAGAATGGCGCGCCCGCTGTCCCGTCGGATAAACTCGCCACAGTTCAACACAAGATTGTGCTTGAGGGTGTTGACGTCGTGGTCTTCGGCCAGCCGCTCGAGTTCGGGATACCGTTTGAGATAAAGCGCGGCGTCGATCTCGGGGGATTCCATTGCGTCGGCCACGAACTTCTTCCACCGGCCTTCCCCCCACGCGGAGAAGCTAACGGCGGCCATGCAATCGACAAAAAGGTTGTTGTCGATCAGGTTATCTTTACCACCGTGGATTTGCACACCGCCGAAACCGAGTTTTCCGGCGGAGGCCCGGTGAAACACGTTACCGTAGACAAGCGTACCCGAGATAGCATCGTCCAGCCGGATGCCCGCCTGACCGCATGCGGGGGCTTCAGCGGGATTGGTCTGATTCCCGATATGATGCCAGTAGTTGTAGCGATAGATGTTCCCGCGGTAGGTCGCGTTACCCCACATGTCGGCGCCGCCCTGATCGTCGGATTCTTGCACAACGTGATGGATTTCGTTCAACTCGACAAGGTGGTCATTGCCGCCAACCCGCAGGGCGCTGCTGGCGATGTCGTGAAACCGGTTCCGCGCGACACGGTTCCCGACGCCGGTTAGCAAGACCGCGGGCGTATACGTATGATCGATGCGCGACAGTTCGTAAATCTCGCAATTCTCGACGAGGTGATTGCCGGGCGCCAGGGTCTTCCGGTCGCCGCCCGACACCCTCACGCCGCCGCGGCCCATCGAATACACGTCGCACCCCAGAAGCGTGTGCGAGTTCCCGCCTTTCACGACAATTCCGTCGCCGCCGCAGCGCCGTACGGTACAACCCGCGATGAAACAATGGCTGCCTCCGCGAATCTCGACACCGTCCGCGCCGCCGAGTTCCCAAACTAGCCCATTGAATGAAGTGTGCGATACGTCTTCCGCTCGCACAAAGGGGAAGTCAATCACCGACAGCTCGATAACCGCTTCAGACGGCTCGGAAGGCGGATAAAAATACAGAATGCCATCGGTGCGGTCGAGGTACCACTCGCCGGGCATGTCGATTTCGCTCAGTAGATTAAGGGCGTAGTATGGCGCGCCCGCGCGATAGCCATAGCCGCAGTGGGGTTCTTCGAGTATGAACTCACGTTTCTCGGTGTCAATCGATTCGACACGCTCGTAGGAATCGGCCCACCCGAAAAACCAGTAACCGTAAAGCAGGACCGCCGGCTCGTCTTTCCATCGTGCGGGGCGGTCGCCTTCATAGATGAGCCTGCCGGTCTTGCTTCCTTCGCGTCCGTGAATTTTGTGGCCGTCCTTGACGGCAACGTCGGCGACGTGCACGAACCCTTCATTGGGCCACCGCGCCAGGGTCATCGGCTGGCCATTGAAAAACAATTCCATGACGGGATGAGTTTTAAAGCCGAGTCCGCTGTTGAATCCACCCAATCGCAGGGGCTTCAGGTCGCTGATACCGTACTTTGCGAGATCGACCTGCATGACTTTGCCACGGACCTCCTCAGGCAACCGCGGCATGAGGAGATTCGCATTGCAGAAAGTATAAAAGAATTTGTTGATAAAGAAGTAATGCCACGAAGACAAGATTTGGATGGAGGCTGGCATAAAAATGAAGAACTAGCGGTGAAAACCTTAGATGAGCTTTATTCCAAGCTTCATAAGCAATTAGAAGTGACTAAGGCAAACCTTCCAAGTGAATATGGTGGCCTTGGATTAGCTGGTCCTGTACGTCAAATGATTAACGAAGAGATTTCAAGAGGTGATATAGGACTATCAACAATGGTAGGCAAGATACATTGGGTTATATCATTTATGTTGGC
>JAWODE010000318.1:0-8388 GCA_046483455.1 Candidatus Hydrogenedentota bacterium
CTCGAAAATTCGTCCGGTGTGGGACCGGCGCCCTCGCCGGTCGGTATTACAAGGAGCGCGGACATATCCGTCCGCGGTGGTCTCAAGGACGGGCAGGAATGCCCGTCCTCCTTTGCCGGAATGTGGCTGGTGCCATTTTTATGGCCGATGAGTGAAGCTAACGGCTCATGGTTCGCTGCCTCCTCCGTCACCCCGAAAGCAGGGTTCCAGTCTGGGTGCGTCCCGCAACGGCGCAGCCGTGCGTCTTATCCGCAATACCGAAGGTATAAGTCTTCTCCGCAACGGCGCAGCCGTGCAGCTTATCATGCCAGCCCGCGTGCATGGGCGTTGATTCAGGGTGCACCAGTTCGTGTGCGGCGAGCCCGCGCCGTGTTCGTCCGTGTCCGTCCGTGTGGCTCTACCTCGAAAACTGTTATTCCCGCCGGTGATTATCACAAGGAGCGCGGATGTATCCGTCCTCCGTTGCCGGAGTGTGGTCAGCGGCATGTTCATGGGGTAGGGGTGCGTCCAAGGGCTCATGGTTCACCGCCACGAGAATTCTTATCTGCATTGGTGTGAAACATCCCATGTGGGACTGCGCGGACAGGTAGGTATCGGGCGCACTGCGGGCCCGGTACTTTTGGTTGCGACCTTGTCGTTACGGGCCCCAGGCTTTGGGCCCTTGGCGCTCGAGAAATGTGCGCAAGGCAGACAAGGCATTCCTCTGGTGTACAGAATGTCCAAACAGAAATAGTTTTTTCGCCGGTTGTCCGGTATTCGAGAGTGCGTCAGGTCTGTTCCTGTTTAAGCCGCTCGAGGACATCGATGCAATAAATCAAAGCGCGGGGAAGATGGAAGGGGTCCTTTACGGGAAGAGCGACCACCTCGGTGATGGGGCGGCTTTGGCGGTCGAAGCGCTGGCGCCATTCGCCATGGTTAGGGTCCGGGAAAAGGTTGTATGAATACTCGTGCACACGGTCGTGCCAGGCAAGAAACGCATCGTCGCGCGTGTGCTCGTATGCCAGTAGACACGCATACAGCGCTTCGGTGTGAGGCCACCATACTTTCGCCTCGTGAAAATTCCAGCCCACGTCGTCTCGTCCGTCCGCATCGACGGCCAGTAACAGGCCCTCATATTCATCATCCCAGCCGAGCTCGAGATGGCGTTTGATGGCCGCACAGGCGCGGTCCAGTGTTTCCACATCGTTGTTTTTGCGCGCGATATGCATCTGGAACCACATTGATTCGATAGCGTGCCCCGGCACAATCACGGTGCCCTGGGGTGGTTCCAACTCGGTCCCGTCTGTCGCCAGCCATTCGAGCACGATCCCGCGGTCTTTGCGCAAGAAGGTGTCCATGACCAATCGGTGGTGTTTCCATGCCGCTTGACTAACGTCCTCCCGTCCCGTTTCTTCAGCTAATTCGTCATAAACAACCGAAAAAATCATACTGACGCCATGGGGCATAGTCCCTTCCGGGATGGGATAGGGATAAGCCGGCGGCGGCCAAGCCTCGGTCATGCATTTTTCGGCGGCGTCAAACGTCTGCAGAGCCGTGTCCAGATACTGTTTGTCGCGCGTGGCCCTCCACAACTCGACGAGCGCATAAATAGCGAACCCATCCACGTAGATGCTTTCGAAGCCTTTCAGAACGTTGCCTTCGCCATCCAAAAGAGTGGGCCAGTGACCATCGGGTAAAGTACCGTATTTCAGCATGAAGGCGGCGATGCCTTGAGCGGTCTCGAGCCATTCCGGGCGTTGCTCGAAACGCGTGCAGAGTTTACTGAACACCCACACGGCCCGCCATTGCGACCACCCCCACCGGTCACGGCTTTGCAGCGAGCCATCGTCCGCCATGCACGTGTTTATACCTCCGTTTGTGTCAATTCCATGTCGAAGCCAAAAGGGAATGACATCGTCAAATAGGTTTTCCCGATAGATTTTCTCGAGTTCTTCGAATTTCACGCTACTTCTTTCTTTTATTTCAAACCGCTGTTCACCGGGGCCATACCTGCACTATACAAGAAAAGCGGGCCCTCGTGGACCCGCCTGTTTCGTCTATTAGCGTTTGCGTGCTACGAGCCTGTTAATCATCATCCTTCGCTGCTTCTGCAAGGGACGGTGCGCGTTCCCCAAGTTTCGCGTTCATCATGAAAAGGCTGTGTGGATGATCTCCGACGAGCTTCATCTTCTGAAGGATGTCATCGGCGCTTGCTTCCTCTTCGACCTGCTCGGCAACGAACCACTGCAGGAAGTTATCCGTGGCGTAGTCGTTCTCTTCGCGCGTTAATGCTACCAGGTTATTGATGAGTTTCGTGACTTTGCGTTCGTGCTTCAGTACTTGCTCGAACACCTTCTCCGGCTTGCCGAAATCCGTTGGCGGTTTGTCGATGGCCTCGAAGACCACGCGGCCACCCGCTTCCACGATGTAGCTGTAAAACTTCATCGCGTGCACCATCTCTTCCTGGGCTTGCGCTTTCATCCAGTTGGCGAGACCATCCAGGCTCTCGGCATCAAAATGGGCCCCCATGGCTGCGTAGAGATACGCCGAATACATCTCGGCGTTGATCTGCTTGTTCAGCGCTTTCTCCATCTTCTTGCTCAGCATGGCATTTCCTTTCGTCTTGACGGGTGCACTAAGCTTCTGCATCCCGTCTGTTCTTGCTGCGAAGGCTCGCGCCCGGGACTGCCGACCGCACGCAGGCTGCGCGAGCGACGTAGTCTGATTCCTCCTTGCGCTTGACGGCCTTCATGGAAACCGTCAGTCACAGCACACACTCACCGGTCAAAAGAACAAACGGCCCAGTTCATTCATTCCGTTGAACTTATCGAAAGTCTCGCCGCGTCGGCTAATACACCAGGTTCCGGAAATTCTGCACGGTGTGGAAGGTAATGATATTCCCGTCGTGGGCACTTTTGGCTCGTTCGTCGCCGGACCGCGACAAGATATGGAGGTCGTCGCCGTTGATGGCCATCGACGCGTAGTGCCGGGCCTGCCCGTACGCCTGCGTATCCGCCACGCGGGCCGCAAAGCACCAATCCACGCAGTTTTTCGAGAAATGCAGCACAAGGCGGTGCCGTTCGTTGTTCGGAAGATTGTAGCGGTCATCCGGAAGACGGTCAGGCCGTGTCATGCTATCCGTTGCCTGCGAAGACAACAACCAAAACAGCTTCGTTTCTTCGTCGTACAGGATGTGGAATTTCATCTGGCCGCCGGGACACGGCACGTACAACACCGGCTCGCCCGACGGTGCGTTTTCGAGGGACACGGTGATACGGCCGCCGTCTTCCGATTCGACAGCCTTTGCGATGGCTGCCAAGTTCGTTGTGCCCGTGTGGGCGCGCATCCAGAGGTGGAAGGTCCGGCCGGCCGGGTCATGCCAGACATGGTCGGGATCGGTGAACTGCACAACATTGGTTTCCAGCCATCCGGGAAGGGCCATGTACCTCCGGTCCTTCTTGTTTTCCGGCGCGGTGGCTCCCCGCTTGAAGAAAGGCACGCCAATCAGATTGGGCGGGCCCGCCTCAGCAACCGCATCACGATAGGACAACGCATTGGAGAATGTCCACGAATCGCGTTTTGTCAAATCGGCCGACACTTCCGCCGCCATCAACACCGGCGCGAGCACACACACCGGCCATCCGTCAAATGACGGCTCGGTGTTCTTTTCCATCACCAAGTACACCCGATCATTGACGTAGTGGACATTGCACGGGGCCTGATGCCACTGCTCCCCTTCCGTGAGCCAGGAGGTTTCACTCCAGGTCTCCCCGCCATCATCGGAACGCACGACGCCCAGATCGCCGCGGTGACCCAGTACATACACGGTGTTCCCCGCAACGAACGGCCGTGCGTGAATCAGTGGCATAACGGCGCGTTGAGTCCAGGTCTGTCCCCGATCGTCGCTGGTGAAGATCCGGCCCCGGTACCCCGCGCTGCCCTCTTTGTCTGTAAACGCAGGACCGTTCAGGTCGATGGTGGCGATCAGCCGTCCATTGGGCAGGATAGCCAAACCGGGACTATACGACCGAATCTCCCAGGCATCTGGGGATTCGTAGACTTTTACAAAATCGTCCGCCAAAACGGGGAGGGGGCGGGTTGGTCTGTCCGTGCCCGCCTGGACTGCGCCGCCCAGGACTGGTCCTAAGGCAATGCTATGGATAAACGTTCTTCGATGCATGGCGTTCACCTCCCCGTGGTTGGCTTGTCTTATGCCGCCAAAAGTACGTAGCCGTCCGCGATAGCTTTTTTCCCCTGTTCATTCAGAACTTCGTAGAATAGATTTATGCCCGTGTCAGTATTGGTTTTTGCCAATAAGCGCAAATTAATATCCGAGCCGGGGGTTACCATGCCGCGGAAACTACAACTGAGTTCTTTCACGCGTGTAGGATCGCTTTCGGCCTCCCGGTTGACCAAATCCCGAAGGGCAATGGAGAGGGTGGCTGTGCCTTGCAGGATGGGCCCGTCGAGCCCCATGCTCTGAGCGAAGTTTTTCGAAGTATGGATGGGAAAAGAGAGCCCGGTGCAGCCGTCGTAAATGTGTGCGGCCAACGGGTCGATGTGGATGGTGTGCTCCCATAACGCCGCCTCTGTTTCCGGAACGGTGGGTGCAGCATATACTTCTCCTTCGGTGCGTCCTTCATCGGCACAGCGAACCCCCCGGTAGAAAGCGCCGCCGTACTCGGTGAAAACAGGCGCGCCCTGCGCGTCCTGAGCTTCAAATCGCACAATAGACAAACTACCGCCTCGCTGAGGCAGCACTCCGTAGATTTGTCCCCATATGCTCAAACTGTCGCCGGGCCGCAAGGGACGATGCATAATGATGGCTTCCGTAAAATGTACTTGCCGCTGATAGACTTCTTCGGGCCAGGCGTTCATGCCCCAGTACTCGTGACGGTTGACGTAAATCGGCCAGGTGAGCGCCGTCGCAAGCATGGGGGGAGCAATGATCCCGTTCTCCCGCGTGTCGTCGAAGTAATAGGGGTTATTATCACCTACCGACGCGGCAAAGTTCATCGATCTCCGCCATCCCACGTCAAGCAAACGCGGTTTGGTCCAGCGTCCAACATGTTCCGAATCCAATTTTGGTGGCAATGTAGCGCCCTCCTTTCGCGGAACCTTAGCCCAGATATTTCACAGCTTTCAAGTGGTCAGCATCCGAGTCTTGCGCAAACAGCTTTGCATCAACGTATTGCGGTTTTCAAACCCCTTAGCCGGCTGTGAAATATCCCAAACAATCTGTGTGCAGAAAAAACATATGCTTTGTTCACAACCCAAGTCTGCGCCTTTCTCACCACCGCGGACACGCCTGCGGTGGTGAGAAAGGCGGGTTAGCATGTTTGGCCCGCAAAATGGAACCCGTGAAAAAGAGGTTGTGAGAAGTGCGCGGAGCCTTGGAATACCTTCCCGGCGCCTTTGAGGGATGGCTTCATAAGATCTTAAGCATATTGGGCTGCATGCCCGCCCAGACGATGGACCGTCGCTTTCATGCCTTTGTCGGCGTGCGTATTTCCCCGAGCGATTGTTCTGAGCAGCACGAAACAGGATGAGAAGCTATACCGCCTCAGGGCGTCTCCCGCGGGCTCGTATTGCTCTGCAATACAGAGTCCTTTCCGCTTGCCTCGGATGAAGCAAGGGTTTCCTTCTTCTTGGCGCCCTCTTCGGAGAGTTGGAAAAGATGAAGTCCTTCCAACTGGAGACAAACGATCCCCACTATAATGACCATGCCGGCGTTGATTGCATGGGTCAGAATGGCCAGGGCTAAAGCGGCGTCGTACGATACTTCGGGCGCTACCAGCTTTAATCCCGCCACAAGCGGCACCTGGAATTGGCCCACGAAACCGGGGGTTCCCGGCACGCTGATGGCGATAGCCAGCGCCGCCTGCATGACGAAGACCGTGTACCAGGGGGCATCAATACCGAACGCAAAAAGCATGCATTGCAGCGTTACGACGAAGCACGTCCATGTCGCCAAGTTATACGCGATCGACTTCGCCATATCGGAAATGGAACGGAATACGCGGAACCCTTCCGCAAATTGCTCGAGCATATGGTGTGCCCAGCCACCTAACTTTCCGCACAATTTGTCAAGGGGCTTCCAGAACGACAACCGGCGGCCCAGGAAGCTAAACGTGCTGTCGGACAATCGCAAAACCAAGTTCTTGTTGATATACAGAAGCACGAAGACGGTTATCACTCCAATAAGAAACACTGCAGCCCCAAGGGCGCCTGTTTGATATGCTTTGGCCGGGACCAGTATCGGGTGATCACTGCGAAACAGCTCGCCGGGAATCTCGATGTTTTTGTCGGGCTTGTATGCCAACAAGGCGAAAGCCATCACTGCAATAAGCCCTATCAAATCATTGACGCGGTCCAACGCTACCAGGGCGAAGCTTCGCGTCACACTCAGTGCCGTCAAGCGAGCCAATACAATTGCCCGAACAAGCTCCCCGATGCGCGCCGGGAGGGTGAAGTTCGCCAAAAACCCGATTTGGGTTGCGGAAAACATGCTCCGGAAAGAGGCCCCCGGCTCGACCGCCCGGACGACGTATGTCCACCGTTTCACTCGTCCGAAAAAACTCAAGGTAACAAGGCCGATCGCCAGGGCAACCCACCCCCAACGTATCTCCTCGAACGATGCTTTGAGTCCTGACCAGCTCGTTCCCTGGAACATCCACCACAGAATGAGCACGCCAATCACAAGTCCAATCACGCCCTGGACCGCTTGCTTGACTTTGTTCCGCAAAAAATACACTCCCAATGGGTTGGCCGAGACTGCCGACCGGCCCTTGACAGCCTCGGAATGTCTTTGACTCAGGAACGGAAACGGCTTTTGGGAGAAGGATCCAATTTCCCTAACGGGGCATTGGCTCGTTTTGTGTTGAGCGTTTCGACTACGCTCGTGTGCCTTTGTTCATCCGGAGGAAGCCACCCGCGTTGCTGCTTGCGCCTTTTATCCGCCTTGTGCTCGAGTTCCTCGTGGGCGGTTCTAAGCCGTTCAAACAGGAACAACCGGCACGATAAGCACAGGTTTGCATCTTCTTGCATTGGTTTGCGGCAACGGGCGCAGAGGCGTGGACCCTTGCGTTCTAAATCCCGGCGCAACACCGATGTCCTTCGCAGCAACTGCTTTACTATCTCGAGGGAAAGTCCGGAGGCGTCGGCCAGTTTCTCGAGGCTCAGGTCATCCTCGTCCAGTTTATCCAAGGCGCGGTACACGGCTTCCAGGTGCTCGACCCGACGCAGTGCGCAGGTCCGGCACAGTCCCTGGTTTTCGTCATGCTGAATCACTGCGCCGCACTCTCGACAGTTTGTAAGGTTAATCTTCATATGCTCTTAGCTCCGCGGCCAAGCGCTCCACCCTTTTCAGAAAACCCTCCAACTCACCTTTATTGTCCAATACCCAGTCCGCAAGCGCAAGTTTGGTTTCCGGCGGAGTTTGTGAGCGGACCCGCTGGAGAGCCTCTTCGGAGGTGAGATTCCGCGCTTTCATCAAGCGTTGTACCCGCACCTCCTCGGGACACGTTACCAGGATAAGGCTATCAAGACACGGCTCTCGTTCGCCCGACTCCGCAATTAGAGCGGCATCGACGATCACCGTTTTATACCCCTTTTGGGCGAGAGAATGGATTCTACGTTTGATTTCTTTTTTAATCCGCGGGTGGACGATGTTGTTGAGGATGCGCCGTGCTTCAGGGTCGCTGAAGACACGCGCTCCCAGCTTGCTCCGGTCGATGTGATTGTCTGTCGTGATACCGGGCCCAAACGCATTAATGACATCCGCTTCTGCTTCGCCTCCGGGTAACAGAAGTTCATGGCCGATGGTGTCTGCGTTGATGGTGGGAAAGCCCAGCTCATCGAGACGACGGGCGGCCTCCGATTTTCCGCTGCCCGTGCCCCCCGTAAGGCCAATCACGCGAATTCCACCACCACAATCCGTTTTGTCTTTCTGGGTGTTTTTCATTGGGGGCCATCTTCCCGGGCCATGTACTTTCCCAGGGTTTCTTCGTAGCGGCCCTGTGCCCGCAGGATACGCTCGATTAGTTCGCGCAACGCCCCTTTACCGCCCGGGGCCTTCGTCACGAAACCCGCTGCCGCTTGTGCCTCAGGCGTTGCATCCGCCACTGCGACGCCAAGACCCACCGCCGACATCGCCCGGATATCGATGATATCGTCGCCAATAAAGGCCAGTTCCTCCATGGAAAGACCGTGGTTAGCAGCCACTTCCTCACAAACCCGAAGCTTGTTCTTGATCCACATATGGCATTCCGCGCATTTCCACGTGGCCGCAATGGTCTCGATCGCTTTGCTCCCCAAGCCGGATACCAGCACTGTCCGCCCTTCCGAAAGGTGCCACAATGTCAGGCCTGTCACATCTCTGACCGATATCGTTCTGAAAGGTCGCCCCTC
>JAWODE010000454.1:0-12128 GCA_046483455.1 Candidatus Hydrogenedentota bacterium
GGAGATGTCCATAGACGATACCCCCGAGCTGTTTGAGCAGGCGATGGAGACCCATGGTGGGCTTGAGCCTTTGGCTATCCGGTATTACGAGACCCTCGCCGAAATGGTCGCAACACTGCGTCCCGAAGTGGTAGGCCATTTCGATGTGGTGCGGAAAATTGGACGCCACTATGGCGACGTGGCGACGCCCAGAATCCGGAATGCAGCCGCGGTAGCGCTCAATGTCGTGCGCCAACAGGGCAGTATTCTCGATTTGAATACGGCGGGCTATCGTAAAGGTCTGGAAACTCCGTATCCCGATGCCTGGATCGTCAAGCGGGCGTGTGACATGGGAATTCCGTTCGCCTTGGGCGACGACAGCCACGGGGCTCAAGACGTGGGAGCAGGCCTCGAGCAAGGGCGTGCGTACTTACGTGAGAATGGCGTGAAAACGGTGACGGTTCTGAACCGTAACGAAAACCATATCGAGCGCCGATCCGTTCCTCTGTAAGCTTTGTTCAGGAAAGGAACTTCCCCGTGCAGCGGGGGGACCGCACGGGGAAGCGGGGGGTGTTGGGAGGAAGAAGACTCCTCTATTTAATCTCGATCGTCCGGGGTTTGAACGCCTCGGTTTTCGGCAGCGTCACGTTCAGGACCCCGTCTTTCATGACGGCATTAACCCGCTCGGTGTCCACCGCGTTGCTCACTACAAATACGCGGCGGTAATCTGCGGGAGCGCGCTCACGCAAGAGGAACCTGCCGTCGCCTTCCGGGTGGTCCCGGTGTCCGACGAGCGTCAATTCGCCCTCTTTTACCTCGAGTTCGATATTATCTTTCGAGACGCCTGCCAGTTCAGCCTCGATGCGCACCTTGTCAGGCTCCTCGATAACGTTAACGCGCGGCATAATGTATCGGGTGCTCTTCTCTGCTGTCGCAGTTGTCATTTGGCATCACTCCTTTTCGCTCGTTGGAAACGGGAATAATTTCCCGGGAAACTTACTCTACCTCCAACTCGATACGTTTTGGTTTGGACTCTTCGCGTTTCGGCAACCGCACACGCAGCACGCCGTCGCGTAATGTGGCATCCACGTTGGACGCATCGAATCCACCGGGCAACTCGAACGTCCGCTGGAATTCGCCATACATCCGTTCCATACGATGGACGTTCTTTTCTTCCTCACGTTCCTCATGCTCGCGTTTGCCGCGAATCTTGATGGTGTTATCGATCGCGGTGAGCTCGATATTTTCGCGTTTCATGCCCGGGACATCGGCCTGCAGGACGTATTCATTTTCGGTCTCCTGCAAGTCCATGGGCGGGCTCCATGTCCGGCCAATCCGGTCCCAATCGAAGCCAACGTCCTCCATCATTCTGGCCATTTCGTTCTGCAAATCCGCAAAGGCACTCCATGGTGTAAGGTCGCCTGTATTTCTCCATCGCACCAATGCCATATGCCATCCCTCCTTTCAATGTTCGCAACCTTGCCCTTTCCTGGCAAGGGGTTATTTCGCTGTTCTCTCTTCGGCACCGCCTCTGCCTATCCTTCAGCAGAGCTTGTGCCAATTTTACTGTTAGAATCTAAGTCCTTTACATACAAAAGGATGTGGATAATCGGAAGTAGTGGGGGACAAGGGGAGCCCGGTGTTTTGTTTCGGAATGAAAACACGCTTGTTGCGGAATGAAGCGTTTCGGTTCCTCACAGTCGGGTAAAAGATTGACAACCCCAAGGCCCTGTGTTAGACTCCAACTAGTTCCGCGCAACGCCTGATGGGTAAGTTTGTTAGAACGGGAGGACCGCCCGGTGGGCATACCAGTCAAAACCGCGAAAAAAACAATGGCAGTTCTATTGGTGGTGGCGCTGGGAGTTACAGTGGCCTCGCCATGGGCTCAGGTTTACGATCCGTCGGGTGAATTTGCCCCGACCACAGGCTTCGAAAAGGCGATGACCAAACTGGGCCGTGGGTTGTCCAATGTCATGTGGGGGTGGGCGGAAATCCCGATGACGTTCGACCGTAACCTGAAGAAAGGCAAACCTTTCGCATACCTGTTTGGGGTGGCTCCGGTGCTGGGGTCGGCTCGTGCTTTACTGCGCACCGGAACCGGGGTTTTCGAAGTCGTGACATTTCCCTTCTCGGATCGCGATGTAAACTACGAGCCGATCCTCGAACCTGAATACATCTTTTGATTCCCTTGAGCTCGTGGAAACAGCAAGGAAACGGTTTAGTCGCCTCTCTTACGCTTAGCGACGGCACGGAGGGGCGGGTTGTACTCGTGGGGCCGCGCAGCGACCCGGAGGGGGCCATGGTCGTTCTGATCGGGAACGAGCAGGGTTCGGTCGAATCGCTTCCGTTAACCGAGGTTTTAGACAGGGTTCCGCCCGATACGGCTGTATCTATTTTGTGTGCGCAGGAACGACATTTCGGCGATTCTAAATTGCCGGCGGTGGACGTCCAGTGAACGAGCCGCGGAATATCGATTATCTGCTTGAAGAAATCATTACCTTACCCAGTTTGCCTGCTACCGTGGCCCGCATCACGCAATTGCTGAACGATCCCGATTCGTCCCTTGGGGATGTGGGCAAGGCGATCTCGAACGACCCCGCTATCGCCCTGAAGACCCTTCGCCTGGCCAATTCGGCCTCGTATGGGCTACGCGAGCACGTGACCTCCGTTGAGCATGCCGTTACGCTGTTGGGCGCGAAAGTGATCCAGAATCTCGTGCTTACGGCAACCGTCTTCGAGACGCTGAGTTCCGGCGCGAGCTTGCTTTTCCAACACAGTATCGCCGTTGGCTTGGCGGCGCGGTCGATATTGCGGCCCCGTGTTTCGCACCTTGCGCTGGCTCCTGACGAAGCCTTCGTGTACGGCCTGCTCCACGATATCGGGAAGATCATCCTCGAGGATTACATGTCCGAAGAGCTCGTTCAGGCCGAAGAATTGAGCCGCACGCAGGGCATACCTGCTCACGAAGCGGAACAGCAACTTATCGGCGCCGATCACGCCGAGATTGGGGGGCGCCTGGCGATGAAATGGCGTCTTCCGGACACCATTGCGGCGGCGATTCTCGCACATCATGACCTGTCGCGTTGCGAAAATGAGGAACAGCGCTCGTTCGCTGCCCTGCTGAGCGTGGCGGACACCATCTGCATCGCGGCGGGCCTGCCTTCGTATGAAGGCGCCATCGCCGATGATACAACGGAATCCTGGCAGACTCTTGGCGTTGCAAGCACCCAGATACCCGCGATTTTGAACGAATTCTTCGCTTCAATTCCTGAAGTGGAAGAACTCACCGAAGCCATGTCTTGAGTCGGCGGTGCGCGATGGTCTTGCGCGAGTTGAAGGCCGAAGGGTTTCGTTGCCTGAGTTCGGTGCGCTTCGTACCGGGACAGGGCGTGAATATTATTTGCGGAGATAATGCTCAGGGAAAGACCTCCCTGCTCGAAGCCATCCTGTATGTCGCCACGTCGAAAAGTCACCGCACGAGCCAGGAATCCGAATTGGTGCAGCATGGCCGGCCGGGTTTTCGCATTCAAGCCGATGGCCAACGGACTGACCGGCCCGTAAGTATCGAAGCCACCTGGTGGCGGGGACAAAAGCGCTTCAAGGTCAACGGTGTCGCCCAAGACAAGGTGAGCGACATTCTTGGCAAGATGCCGATAGTCTTCTTTTCGCCTGAGGACGTGGAATTGGTGCGGGGGACGGCCGCGGTGCGCAGGAAATTCCTGGATATGGAAATCTCGCAACTCGAACCGGATTATCTCCGGGCGCTCCAACAATACCGGCAGGCTCTGAAACAACGCAACGAGCTTTTGAAACAGAACGATCCGGAACCTTCACTTCTGGATGTATGGGACGAGCAACTCGTGCGTCATGCCCGCATTCTTGTGCGCAGCAGGCAGGGGTTTCTCGACGAGTTGAGCGAGACCGGCGCCCCGGCCTATGAAACCATAGCGGAAAAAGAGCGGATGACGCTTACGTACGCTCCCGATATCCCTTCCGGCGAAGATCACCTTAGGGTGCTCCAGGAAACGCGCGAACGCGATCGCCGGTATGGAGTAACGCATCGCGGACCGCATCGCGATGATCTCGAGCTCACGATATCGGGTAAGCCTGCGCGCCAGTTCGGTTCGCAAGGCCAGCAGCGCACGGCGGCGCTGGCTCTTAAACTGGCCGAGTTGCGGCTGGTATGCCGGCGCATCGGGGAGTATCCTATACTTATGCTCGACGATGTGCTTTCCGAGTTGGATACAAAGCGTTCGAGCCGCCTGTTTCAAACGATTCCGGGAGAAGTCCAATGCCTGCTGACCACCACGCACTTGAGTCCGGGCGCCGTGTCCCCAAGCGTCACGTGCTCGTTCTTCCAGATTACGAAGGGGGTTCTAACTCAGAATCCTTAGTCGGTTTGCGGTCGTTTGGAGACCTATTTTGAAACGCAAGAAAGAACCTGAAAGCATCCAGGACGTTTTGGCCCAATTGCGTCAGGAGACGCAATTAGGCCGCCAACTTGAACTGGCGCAAATTTGGTCGCGCTGGCCCGAAATCGCGGGGTCCCGCCTTATGGAGCACGGCAGGCCCCACGGGATACGGGACATGGTGCTTTATATCGAGGCCGATAGCCCTGTCTGGATGCACCGGTTTGCCTATCGGAAGTGGTCTCTCATTCGCCGAATTAACCGGATGGCGGGTCACGAGCTGGTCTCCGATATTTTTCTCGTGCTTTCCGATGACTCGGAACCGGGCCAGTCACAAGATGGCGTGTAGGGCCGAACATTTGCACGCAAAATATTGCGTTTTTCTTTGATTTTTTCCTGCCGATTTGCTAAAATAACCCTGCTAAATTCTGGGCTCCAGCCCTGATTCGGAATTGCGAGGTAAATTCAATGGTGAAAAATAGTTACGGCGCAGAATCCATTCAAGTTCTCGAAGGCCTTCAAGCGGTTCGACGGCGTCCCGCGATGTATATCGGGGATACGAGTACGCGAGGGCTGCATCACTTGGTTTACGAGGTTGTCGATAACAGCATCGACGAGGCCCTGAACGGCAGTTGCACGAAGATCAGTGTGACCGTTCACATTGACAACAGCGTGAGCGTTGTGGACGACGGTCGCGGGATTCCGGTGGCGAATCATCCCAAGTACCGAAAGAAATCGGCTCTCGAAGTGGTGATGACGATGCTCCATGCCGGGGGTAAATTCGACAACTCGAATTACAAAGTAGCCGGTGGTCTCCACGGCGTGGGCGTTTCCTGTGTGAATGCTTTGTCGGAATGGTGTGAAGTGGAGGTTAAACGCGAGGGTTACGTTTACTTCATGAGCTTCAAACAGGGGAAACCCCAGGGAAAGCTCGAGCGGAGTAAACGTACGAAATCCACAGGCACGCGCATCACGTTTCGTCCTGACCCCGAAATTTTCGAGGTGACCGAATTCAATTCTGAAACGCTCCTGGCACGGTTGCGGGAATTGGCGTTTTTGAATAAGGGCCTGAAGATCATTTTCGAAGACGAACGCATCGATGAAGAACCCATCGTAATGCAGTATAAAGGCGGTATCGTTGAATACGTCGAGTACTTGAACCGCAATCGGGAGGCGCTTCATCGCAAGCCGATCTATTTTGAGGCGGAGAAAGACCTTGTCCAATGTGAGATAGCGCTGCAATACACCAGCTCGTACTCGGAGACGGTCTCGAGTTTCGCGAATAACATCAATACCCACGAAGGGGGGACGCATCTCAGCGGTTTTAAGGCCGCTTTGACCAAAGCTCTGAACGATTACGCCCGGAAGAACAATCAGTTCAAGAAGGCGGAAATGAGTATTTCGGGCGATGACTCGCGCGAAGGAGTAACGGCTATTGTGTCGGTGCGGGTGCCGAATCCCCAGTTTGAAGGCCAAACCAAGATGAAATTGGGCAACAGCGAAGTCCAAGGCATCGTGAATTCCATGGTTTATGAGGGGCTTCAAACGTATTTCGAGGAAAACCCGACCATCGCCAACCGCCTTATTTCGAAGACGATGGAGGCTGCGCGGGCACGCGAGGCCGCGCGCAAAGCCCGCGACTTGACCCGTCGCAAAAGTGCCTTGGACAGCACCACCCTGCCGGGTAAACTCGCCGATTGCTCGGAGAAGGACCCCGCGTTGTGTGAATTGTTTATCGTCGAGGGCGATAGCGCCGGCGGTTCCGCGAAACAAGGCCGCGACCGGCGTTACCAGGCTATCTTACCCTTGCGCGGTAAAATCCTGAACGTTGAGAAAGCCCGAGTCGACAAGATGCTCAATAACGCCGAAATCCGAGCTTTGATTACCGCCCTTGGCGTCGGCTTTGGTAAGGATGAGTTTAAAATCGAGAATCTGCGCTACCATAAGGTCATCATTATGACAGATGCCGATGTGGACGGAGCGCATATTCGTACCCTTCTGCTGACCTTCTTTTACCGCCAGATGCCGGAGTTAATTAACCGAGGACACCTCTACATTGCCCAGCCCCCTCTGTATCAAGTGAAACGCGGAAAGAAGGCCCAATATCTGAACACCGAGGACCAGATGGAGCGGTTTCTGCTCGAAAACGTTTTAGAAGATGTCACGGTCACGGCCTCGAATGGCAGTACGCGGTCGACGAAGGTGACGCTGAAGGTCTTGCAAAAGGCGCTTCGTGCCGCTCTCGAGCGCGATAGAATGTTTTACCGGTTGCAGCGCATCTATGGCGTAGACCGGGCATCTGCCGAAAGGGCCTTGAGTCTGCCGCGCGAAAAATGGATGGACCCGACGTCCCTCACCAAAAAGGAAATGCGGGAGCTGTTTGGCGATGCGGAGGTTATCGATACGGGCCAGGTTCAAGGGAAACTTATCGAAAATGGCAATGGAAAGGAGAAGGAGCGGATTAAACGCGGGAAGGGGCAGGTGGACCTCGCCTTTCTAAGAAGTCATGAATTCTCCGTTCTGTTGTCTGAGACAGACTCGTTGAAGGCGATTGGCAATCCGCCATTCCGTATCGAGCCCAACAAGGACGGGCAGCCTTTCGAAACCGATAACCTTCTGCTCTTGCGCACGCATCTGCTGGAATTGGCGCAAAAAGGGCTTTCTATTCAGCGGTATAAGGGGCTCGGCGAGATGAATCCCGAGCAGCTTATGGAAACAACGATGAACCCGGACAGCCGCACGGTCTTGCAGGTCGAAGCGGAGGATGAAACGGCCGCGGACGATATGTTCGTTACGCTTATGGGGGGCATGGTTGAGCCGCGAAAGGCGTTCATCGAGAAGCATGCACCCGAAGTGCGTAACGTCGATGTGTAAACGCAGTGCGCCGGTACTTGTAGCGCCATCGACGTGAGGTGGGGGTGTTTGATGAGTTCATGGAAGACATTTGAGGAATACGATGTATACACGTAACGAGAAGATCGTTCCCATCGCGATTGAAAGCGAAATGAAAACCTCGTTTATGGATTATTCCATGAGCGTGATCGTGAGCCGTGCATTGCCCGATGTGCGCGACGGATTGAAGCCGGTCCATCGGCGGATACTTTACACAATGCACGAGTTGGGGCTTGTCCATAACCGGGGATTCAGAAAATCGGCGGCGGTGGTCGGTGACACGATGGGTAAATACCATCCGCACGGCGACTCGGCCATTTACGATACCCTGGTTCGTCTCGCGCAGCCTTGGAATATGCGCTATCCCCTTGTCCAGGGTCAGGGTAATTTCGGCTCGATTGACGGCGATAGCCCGGCGGCGATGCGGTATACCGAGGCGCGCATGGCGCCGCTTGCCTCTGTGATGCTTGCCGACATCGAGAAACAAACCGTTAATATGGTGGAGAATTACGACGGCCGGCTGAGAGAGCCAACCGTGTTGCCGTCTGCCATACCCAACCTGCTGGTGAACGGTTCGTACGGGATCGCGGTGGGCATGGCCACGAGTTGCCCGCCTCATAACCTAAGCGAAGTATGCGACGCTATTGTCCATCTTATCGATCACCCTGAGGCGACCAGCAAAGACCTGATAAAGTTTGTTAAGGGTCCGGATTTCCCGGGCGGCGGAATCATATGCGGTCGCGGCGGGATCGCAAAAGCCTACCGTACCGGCCACGGACGGGTGATTGTCCGGGCGCGCGTAAACGTCGAGACGCACCCCAAAAGCGGTAAGGAGAGCTTGGTTGTCACCGAGATTCCCTATCAGGTAAATAAGGCCCGGTTGATCGAAAATATTGCCAACCTGGTCCGCGCCAAGAAAATAGATGGCATCTCGGATCTGCGCGACGAATCGGATAAGGACGGCATGCGGATAGTCATCGAGATTCGAAAGGGCGATGAACCGCAGGTCATTCTGAATCAATTGTTCAAGTTCACCCAGTTGCAGGATACGGCCAGCATACATCTCCTTGCGCTGGTGAATAATTCGCCCCGCGTCCTTTCCCTGCGTGAGATGGTGCATTATTACGTCGAACATCGTGCCGACATCATCGAACGGCGTACGCGGTACGAGTTGGACCAGGCCGAAAAACGCGCCCATATTCTCGAGGGGCTGTTGAAGGCCATCGACAGTATTGACGAAGTTATCGCTATCATTCGGGGGTCTGCGGACGCCGATAGCGCCCGGGGCGCCTTGATAGAGCGATTTGAATTCAGCGAGGCGCAGGCAAACGCTATCCTGGCCATGCGCCTGCGGCGCCTGACCGGACTGGAGCGCGAGGAGCTCGAGAAGGAATATGAAAACTTGCTTAAGGAGATCGAGCGTCTGCGAAACATTCTCTCGAGCGAAAAGACTATCAAGGCAGAGGTGCGCAGAGAAATCCTCGAAGTGAGGAAGCAGTATGGGGATGAGCGGCGCACGCAGATACTCGACGAAGTCTCTGAATTCAGCGTGGAAGACCTGATTGCCGACGAGATGATGGTGGTGACCGTGTCAAATGCGGGCTACATCAAGCGGCTCCCCGTTAGCACGTACCGAAAACAACGGCGCGGCGGCAAAGGCATTGCCGGCATGGAAACCCGAGACGAGGATTTCGTGCGCGACCTGTTTATCGCGTCGACACACCAGTACATGCTCTTTTTCAGTAATGCCGGCCGCGTGTATTGGCGGAAGGTCCACGAATTGCCCAAGGCGGGCAGGACCGCCCGTGGGCGCGCCATCGTGAACCTCTTGAACCTTTCCGGCGGTGAAATTATCACGGCCTGTCTTCCCGTGGGCGATCTGAAAGAGGACGGCAAAACGGTGTTTATGGTCACCAAGAAGGGTATCGTGAAAAAGACCTTGCTGAAGGCGTTCAGCAATCCCCGTGCTACCGGTATTATCGCCATCGATATCGACAAAGGCGACGAATTGATCGATGTGCAGGTAACCACAGGAGAGGACAACATCCTGCTGGCGACGGCCCATGGCAAGGCCATTCGTTTTCCTGAGAAAGACGTTCGTTCTATGGGACGAACCGCGCGCGGTGTGGTAGGCATTCGTATGGGGGAGGGCGATTCCGTGATCGGCATGTCGCTCGCCGCGGACGAAAGCACGGTCTTGACCGTCACTGAAAACGGATTCGGCAAACGGACGAAAGTGGGCGAATACCGCTTGCAGCACCGCGGCGGGCAGGGGATTATCAATATTAAGGCTTCGGAGCGTAATGGCGCTGTCATTGCCATGCTGACCGTTGACGACGACGACGAGATTGTTCTTGTAAGTACTGACGGCATTGTGATGCGTTGCGAAGTGCGTGGTATCCGGACCATTGGCCGTAATACCCAAGGTGTAAAGGTGATGTCGCCGCGTCCTGGCGCCCGAGTCAGCGCGGTGGCCAAGGCGGTGGCGGAGACCAAGGAAAAAAGAATTACTGATGCCGGTGCGGATGAGAGCGGTGCTTCTCGAAATGACGCCGATGATACCGAGGACGAAGAAGAGTAGGGCGCGCAAGCATCCAGAATCCCCGAGTTGTCTGCATTGACAGAGGAGGAGATAGTCGATTATCTTCATGCACGGGGTGTGGTGTTCTGGATGTGTGAGGGCACCTCTTATCGCGGATTGCGTAATGCATAGACGAACGAGGCCCAGCTTTTTATGCAGGCGACACACAGCGGTAATGCATTAGTAGGAATCGCCTTATTTGGCTGGGTTCCGTTCGTGCTTCTACTCTTTGCTATACTGTCCCCTCGGCGTGCCGCGGTCATTGCGTTTTTTGCGGGATCGATGTTTCTTCCCTATGGTGGATATAAGATACAAGCTTTCCCCGAATACAACAAAATGACCGCGATATGTGTTGGGATTCTACTTTCCACACTAATCTTCGATACAGGGCGAATCACCCGGTTCAAATTTCACTGGCTCGACCTTTTTCCGGTCATGTACTGCGTGGCCCCCTTTTTTTCGTCGCTGTCAAACGATCTTGGCGCATACGATGGGGTTTCCGCCTTGACCGGCAGTGTTATAAGTTGGCTCTTCCCCTATTTCATCGGTCGACTGTATTTTTCTGATCTCCAGGGCCTGCGGGAACTGATCCTGGGATTCTTTATCGCCGGTATGGTCTACATACCATTCTGCCTTTTTGAAATTCGCATGAGCCCCAACTTACATGCTTGGGTTTATGGCTTTCAGCAAACTCCATTCGGTACGAGAGTCCGTTTCGGAGGCTGGCGCCCCGTGGTCTTCATGAGGAGCGGCTTGATGCTTTCTTTGTTCATGGGGTTTGCAGCAATGAGCGGGTTCGGACTCTGGTTCTCGAAAGTTAAACGAAGTTTCCTCGGATTGCCTCTCTGGCTGTCGGTTCTTGCGCTTGTATTTACGACGTTGCTGTGCAAATCAGTAGGGGCGCTTATCCTTATGTTCGTCGGGGTTGTCTCATTGTTGGTTAGCAAGTATTTGAGAACTAGCGCCCCGGTCGTTTTGCTCGCGTGTGCCGCCATTGCTTATATTGCCTTCCGGGGCAGCGGTTTGTGGTCCGGCATGGAACTGGTCGATATGGCTTCGATTTTCGGGCCGGAGAGAGAAGCATCTTTGCGCGTTCGAATCGTAAACGAGACTGCTCTTGCGGAACGGGCGCGGGAACGTCTCTTGCTTGGCTGGGGCGGCTGGGGCGATAGCCGTATAGTGGACGAGCATGGCCGCGATATAAGTATCACGGATGGCTTTTGGATAATCACCTTCGGTACCCGTGGGGTGCTCGGTCTTATCGCTTTCGTGGGAACAATTCTAGGACCTGTTTTGCTTCTGATATTCCGAATTCCAGGTAAATGCTGGGCGCATCCTGCGGTTGCTCCCGCTGTCGTCGGGGCGCTCATTCTTTGCTTGTGGCTCGTGGACAGTATTGCAAATGCCCAGTACACTCCCATCTACATTCTGACTGCCGGGGGCATCGCGGGTTTGAAAGGCGTGAAGGTGATTCGGGCACAAAAGGTGAGGGTTCGGGCAAAGAAACTTGAGGCGTCCGCCGTATCTGCCGCCGACAAAGTGTAAAGCGGACCCGGTTTCTTTGGACACGAATTGGGGATAACCAGATACAAGAGGTCCTTTGCTATCCGAGCAGATAGACAGTGACAACATCGAAATCGGAATCATCACTTCTGGGTAATCCAGCGGGGCCGTCTTTTCTCAAGCTTCGCGAGGCTCAAAAGCAAGAACGGCCGCCCGGCCATGGCCCGACTGCCCAAGGCCGTCATTCTCTTCGCCTTTGAGTGGCCCGTGCTCGTCGCAGCGAACCATATTCTCAAGAAGACCGGCGGTATTGGACACTGGTAAGATGTTCCGTCATTGGACCTTATATTGGGTTAACTCCGCATACCCCGGCTTGCATTCCCCGCGAAAGGGTGCTATATTGAGTCCGGTGCGGATGGGAAAACTACGGACTTGTTGAGAGAGAACAAGGGGGGTACTGCGCAGCCCATGGCACAGGACGCTCTTCGCAGGGACCCGGGGACCGAACCCCAGACGGTCGTCATCGAACCGCCGTCCGGGTGGCGGGGCATCAATTTCAAGGAACTGGTCGAGTACCGCGACCTGTTCCGGTTCCCCACGTACAAGGCCATCCGCAGCCGCAGGGCCGGGTGTTGTGCGCGGGCGCTTCACACCCCATGAGCGAAACCGCGGGGCACATGGTCGCGCATTCTCGGCTATTTCGGCGTGGAACTGCAGGGTGGCGTCCTCGCCACCCTGCGGGCCGGGCGAGCTCAGGAGCGATG
>JAWODE010000572.1:0-7067 GCA_046483455.1 Candidatus Hydrogenedentota bacterium
ATTTCATTTTCCTCTACCTCTTCCAATACAGGAAGCTCCCGTTTGCATTGCTCCACAACATCTTCAGGCTTGTCTTCCCAGACAAGACCATATTTCTTGCGTTTCCGTAGGCGTTCAACCTCTTTAATAAGATCTTCCTTGCTCCAGCCTTCGTAGTCATTCTTTGCCATAATTAATTCCTGCTTATCAAATCATATGCCAAGCTAGCCAGAGATATATAATGGATAGCTAAATTTCTATCAAGCTTGCCGGCTGGCGTATGCGCTTTTTCATTTCTTAAGAACTGTATCGACATATGCAAAAACGTCACCCCTTCAAAAAAATCTTTTTCAGCCCCGTCTCGTGGCTCATGTCCAAATATTTTCTTGTAGTTCGCTCTATTGAATGCGTCCGTTGCTTTTTCCTTGCCGCTGACCTCTTTTAGCTTCTTGCGTACAATTTTGTATGCTTCTTCAACTGCATTAAAGTAATGCCCATTGTTTAGCAATTCATGCACATGGTTGAAAACATCTATTTGCAGCTCAATGTTGATATTCCCATCCTTGTATGTTGCCTGCGACTGGCTCTGTTCTGTGATTCTCTTTCCTAAAAGCTTTTCAGCGGTTTCCTTCGCGGCCTTCATTCGTGCCGCTGGAAAATCTGATTTATCTAGCCCCTCTATCAATATTTGTGTTTCGATATATTCAAGGAGCTTTGCAATACTTTTTCCTACAAGTTTATCATCGGCTTTCAGCCAAAAACCGCGCACACGATTTGCTTTTGATCCACTTGCATATTTGTATTTCTCTGAATAGATATCAATTCCAACATCATCTCTAAAAAATTCATCCATCGTCCGGTCGGTAAAGTTAAGCACATACCCTCTCTCCATTTGAAAGAGTTTTCCCAAAATTTGTTTTTCATTTGTGGATAGATTAGCCATAAATCGCTCGATCTTTTCCGCCCACAATGAATGGACATTAAGTAGCAGCGATGTGTTCAAATAATTTAACTCATTTGCCGAACAATGTCCACCGTCAAATCTACTGTCGGAGAAGTAATGCAACCCGATGGGAGATTCCGATTGATTTTATGTAAAATTTATCCACATGATTATCGGGAGAAATGGGCGGGTTATGATTTTTGGTGCTTGAGGAGACTTAATGACGTGGCGACGCCGGCTTTTATACTGGCCTGCCATTGATATGGTTCCTTAACGGTTACATGTGCGGTTGCGCGGGCATGGGGGGCTTCTTGATAAAGTGTAACCCAATGTCTAGACAACAATCACAGCAAGCCAAGGCGATCATCTTGCTCCACGGTTGTGGGTAAATTTTAAACTTGGTTTGACAAAGCTGTCATGCTTGTAATAAGTTACTCGTAGTACGAATGGAAGTGCTCGCAAGAGGAATTAATGGAGACCGAGTGGCTGATATTCATTGAAGCGGCGCAATGCCTGAAGATGGGCTGATCGAATGTGGGCAATCTGACCCCGGAAAAAAAACACATGCACAGGGTGGGGGCAAAGGCGTCAAGAGTTCCGTCTGCGATTTGTGGAGCAGAAGAAAGGGCGTCGTATACAGAAACCATATATCCGCCCACCATCCTCACAAAAAGCAACCTGGTGCTTTGTAAATACGCACTTTATTCGAGAACGGTCGCGGGGTCTTATGCGATATCGCGGCCAAGAGCTGTTGCCAAGAATCTATATAGTCATTGTTCGAAGTTCAGGAGGAGCATAAATGACACGACCCAACATCATCCTTATCCTGTGCGACCAGATGCGCGGTGACGCCTGGGGCGCAGATGGGAATAAACACATTCACACTCCCAACCTTGACTACCTGGCCTCCTTAGGCGCGCGGTTTCCTCACGCGTATTCGGCTGTTCCTTCCTGCCTTCCCGCACGGGCAAGTCTCTGGACCGGACAAAATCAGTGGCACACCGGCGTACTGGGCATGGGGCGCGGTCAGGGACCGATTCCGAACGATTTTCCACACACTATCGCCGGCGAGCTGACCAATGCGGGGTACCGCACTCATCTGGTCGGGAAGGGGCATTTCCATCCGCAACGCACACCCATGGGGTTCGAGACGAAGGAATTGGACGAGTCAGGACGTATGCCCGACAGCGACCATCGTGTCTGGTTCGCCAAGCACGCACCCGATAGTGTGACACCGGACGACCACGGTGTGGATTGGAACTCGTGGCATGCCCGACCTTGGCATACGGAGGAACACCTACATCCTACCTGCTGGACAATGACGCGTTCGCTGGAATTTTTGAGGGCTCAAGGGGACGATCGGCCGTTTTTCCTGAACATATCCTTCGCGCGGCCTCATTCCCCCTATGTGCCGCCGAAGCATTACTTCGATCTGTACAGTGATGCGGACCTGCCGGAACCCCATTTGGGTGAGTGGTCAGCCATGCATGACGATCCAGAGACAGCCATCGAGCCAAACGCATGGCGGGGCAGAATGCGGCCCGAACTGATCCGGCGCGCCCGCGCGGGATACTATGGATCTATCACGTTTATCGATACACAAATCGGCCGGTTGCTGAATTGGATGCAGCGGGAACGTCCGGGGATGCTCGCGAATACATGGTTCCTGTTTACCTCGGATCACGGCGATATGCAGGGAGACCACAATCTCTGGCGCAAGACCTACGCCTACGAAGGCAGCGCGCGCGTCCCCTTCTTCGTGGTTCCCCCGCGTTCGCAGGGCAAACCATGTCGCGACGTCCCCGATGAGGTGGTTGAACTGCGAGACGTTATGCCGACGCTTCTTGAAGCGGCCGGCGTCTCGATCCCTGATACAGTGGATGGATGCAGCGTGCTGCCGTTGATGGCGGGACGCGAGGTGAATTGGCGTAACTACATCCACGGCGAGCACTGCTGGTGTTACTCCAGAGAGCAGGAAATGCAGTTTGTGACCGATGGAAGGCGCAAGTACATCTGGCTGCCCAGAATCGGAGTGGAGCAGTTTTTCGACTTGGAACAAGACTCCGGCGAGACCGTCAACCTGATAGACGCCCCGAAGTACGCTGATGAAGTTCGACGGTGGCGCGATTGCCTCGTCAAGGAACTGGCGGAACGGGATTGCGGCTGGGTGAGAGACGGCAAGCTCTACTGTCCTGGTGATGAACCCCTGGTTTCCCCCTTCAAGAGTATCAGATGGACGGGAACCAAGGGCCCCGAACAAAGCGTTGCGCCGCGAAGGGACAAACCGCGCGCGTGATCCGCAGCGTTCGCCGGAGAAAGGACTGAAGCGCAATGAATGAGTTGCCCAATATACTTCTCATCACGACACACGATCTCGGCACCCACCTTGGTTGCTATGGATGGGATCCCGCGCTCCCGACACCTCATTTGAATCGCCTGGCCGCAGAAGGGGTTCGCTTCGAAAACCACTTCTGCACAGCGCCCTTCTGCAGCCCCAGCCGCGGCTCAATCATTACAGGCAAATACCCGCACGTAAACGGACTGATGGGACTGGTGAATCTGGGCTGGGACATCCCTGATGCCAACGTTTTCCTTCCTGAACTACTGAACCGCGCCGGCTATGAGACTGCTCTGATTGGCTTTCAGCACGTTGCGGCGGACCCGGCGAAACTTGGATACCATCACATCGGCAAAAGAGGGAAATACGCATGCCGAACGGTTGCGCCAGAGGCTATAGGATTCCTGGAACAAAGAGCGCGAAGTTCCCAAAAGCCATTCTACCTGGAAGTGGGGTTCTCGGAAGTACACCGTCCTTATGGAAATCTCGAGCAAATTCCCGTAAGTGAGGAGAACATTCGTCCCTTGCCTTTCTTGAGGGACACGCCAGGGTTACGGATGGATATGGCCATGTTCTACGAGAACGTAAGGCGAATGGACCAAGCGACAGGCACAATCCTGGAAGCCCTGGAACGTGTTGGGTTGAAGGAAAATACGTTGGTAATCTTCACCACCGACCACGGGATTGCCTTTCCGCGCGCGAAAGCGACCCTCTATGATCCTGGAATTCGTACCTCGTTACTGATTCGATGGCCGCAGGGCATTCAGGGGGGACGAGCCATCGCGGCCCTGGTCAGCAACACGGACCTCTTTGCCACGCTCACTGAAATTGTCGATGGGTCGCATCCAGAAGGATGCAACGGACAGTCTTTCCTGCGTGTGTTGCAAGGCGAACGAGCTGATACAAGAAAGGCTATCTTTGCCGAAATGAACACCTCGCCAGATGATATCAATAGATGTATAAGAACATCAGCGTACAAATATATTCGGAACTACAATGCGGGTCCGAAGCTTCTTTTTCCAACCGACATTGAAGTCTCGGCTACGCGTCGAGATATGGGTGAGGATCATCTCGCGCCGCGGCAGGCAGTGGAGCTGTACGATCTGGAACACGATCCCTGGGAACGTGTAAATCTGGCGGGCCAGGAGTCCTATCGCACTGTCGAACAAGATATGTCTGCCAGACTCCAGCGTGAGCTTGAAAAAACCCATGATCCAGTTCTTCAGGACGAGATTACCCGTCCCCGAAAAGAGGCGGACATCATTGCTCGGATATGGTTACCCGAGGAGATGCAAAAGCGGGCCGATAAGGAAAAGGCGCTCCATCAATCTTTCGAACGTTTGCGGAGCGGATTGAGTTAGACGGACCTGCCAACAAGCCGCTGCTCGCGACGGCTTACAGCCGTGCGCGAACGATGATGTTTTCGCCGAGAAACGGGAGGTTGATTCGTGACGCCTGCTTTGGAACACAAATCACTCACAAAAACACCGATTGCACCGGTTGCATTTGAGAATAGAGAGGGTTGCTGTACGGTCGATTTTGGCAAAGTCTGGTTTGGAACCCTTCGTTTTCGGCTTGCTGCATCTTCATCACACAGATCGGTTATTATACGCCTGGGCGAGGTCCTGTCGGCCGATGGCCGCATAGACCGTAACCCACCCGGCACGGCTCGGTTTCGCGAGTTGAAATTAGATTTGTTGCCCGGCAAAACGTTACATGAGCTCCCTATTCCAGGCAACCCTGATAACACAGGGCCTCGTACGATAAGGATGCCAAGTCATATTGGCGAGGTGTTGCCATTTCGATACGCAGAGATCGAGGACGCGCCACATGAGCTGACCCGGGATAGTATCCGCCTGGTAGCGGCGCACTATCCGTACGACGCCGGCGCGTCATTCTTCGATTGCTCGGACAAAGACCTGAAGGCGGTTTGGGAGCTGTCACGGCACACAATGATCGCAACATCTTTTTGCGGTATTTTTGTCGATGGTGATCGCGAACGGTATCCTCGCGAAGCTGATGCCTACATTAATCAGCTCGGGTACTACTGTGTCGATGCGGAGTACGGACTCGCTAGGCATACACATGAGTTCATGATTCAGCATCCAAGCCGGTGGACCGAATGGTTATTCCATTCCATCTTCATGGCATGGATGGATCTGCTCTATACTGGCGATGACACCTCGGTACAGAGGTTCTATGCGGATCTGGAGGCAAGACTGCTACTTCCGCTGGCGCGTGATGATGGACTTATTTCCACGGTGGTTCCTAATTTCTCTGATGATTTTCTGCGTTCCTTGTGTCGGTATGAAGGCGAACATGTCAGAGGCCATCCGCGCCTGTTGGATATCGTTGATTGGCCCAGAAGCGAGCGCGATTCATATGAATTTTTAGCCCACAACACGGTTGTCAACAGCTTTCATTTACGTGCGCTCGTTTTGATGTCACGAATCGCGTACCACACAAGAAACGGAGCCGCCGCTCAACGCCTGGTAGAGCGCACAGCACGGGTACGCCGATCATTTCAGCGAACATTTTTTGATGACAGGCAAGGCCTCTATGTTGATGGCGAAGGTAGCGATCATGCTTCTCTTCACGCCAACGTCTTTCCTCTGGTCTTCGGCCTCGTGCCCCCACCCCGGAAGGCGCGTGTCCTGAAATTCATTAAGGGCAAAGGAATGGCGTGCAGCGTCTACGCGGCCCAGTATCTTCTGGAGGCGCTGTTCCGTGAAGGCGAGGCCGACTATGCACTTGCGCTGATGACTGCCGATACGGACCGATCGTGGAAACACATGATCGATCAGGGCGCGACGATTACCTGGGAAGCATGGGACGTCAAATATAAAGCCAACATGGACCGTAACCATGCCTGGGGTGCAGCGCCTGCGAATATTCTTCCGCGCTATGTTCTGGGGGTACGTCCCCGTGAGATTGGCGCCAAACGTATTGTCATTGCCCCGCAACCGGGCTCATTATCCTTTGTACGGGGTAAAGTGCCCATCCAGCAGGGAAGTGTTTTGATAGAATACCGCGCGAAGAAGAAATCACAAGCCACCCTCGAGGTGGATATCCCTGAGGGAACAGAAGCTGATGTTTTTCTTGGAAACGAGAAAGTGGCATCTGTAGGAACAGGCATGCACCGATTTCAGACTGACGGCTAAACGCATGAAGAAGCGACTTCGAAACCCGCGCAAAGCGGGGCTTCCCAAGAGTCTGATGCGTAAAGTTCCCCCCCCTCTGTTTAACAGTTTTTGACAGCCTTCTGTCTGCCCTTTCGGGTATTTTCTCGCTTGTGGCTTGATGCGGGGCCTGGCATGAGTAAGCACATAAAAAGCTCTCAGCGAGAGCTTTTTATATACGCGTCAAATGGTGGAGGCGGGGGGAATCGAACCCCCGTCCCGGTACATTTCAGCAGAGGCTTCTACGTGTGTAGTCCTTCTTCTGGTTCTCGGGCCGGCGGACTCCGAAGGACAGGGTTCCGCAAGCCCCAGCTCGAATTATGGTTTCGCCGAATGCGCTCCGAGCGGACGCATTCGACTAGCCTGCTGTTGTCGTCCATCCAAGCCTCGCAGGCAAGACCCGGCGGACGTGACTGCTAGTTATGCAGCCAGTGCGTATTCAGGTTTGGCACTTAATAGTGCTTCCAGGTTTTTTACGAGGCCGCCTGGAACCTCGACACGCAACCTCTACCTCAACTTGCCCGGTCGAAGCCCTTCGCCCCCATGTGTCATCACCACTCGAGGTAAGGTGTGAGGTGTTCTTTTACTTACAAATATATTATAACACGCACGCGCGACATTTCAAAAT
>JAWODE010000589.1:0-3641 GCA_046483455.1 Candidatus Hydrogenedentota bacterium
GCCCGGACGCCCTTCTTCCCAATCTGGGGGGGCAGTCGGGGCTCAATCTTGCGGCGGAGCTCGCGCAAGGCGGCGTTTTCGAGGAGTTCGGCGTCAAGCTCATCGGGGTGCAGGTGGACGCTATCGAGCGGGGGGAAGACCGCAGCGCGTTTAAAGACACCATGAATAAACTCGGCATCGAGATGCCTCGCAGTGAGCTTTCGTACAGCGTCGAAGAAGCCGAGCGGATTGCGGAGAAGCTGGGGTATCCCGTCGTTCTTCGGCCGGCCTACACGATGGGCGGCACCGGCGGTGGGCTTGTGTACAACGTCGAGGAATTGCGCACGATCGCGGCCCGCGGTCTCTCGGCCAGCTTGGTAGGGCAGGTGCTGGTCGAGGAATCGGTATTGGGATGGGAGGAACTCGAACTCGAGGTGGTGCGCGACGCCAAAAATCAGATCATCACGGTCTGTTTCATCGAAAACGTCGACGCGATGGGCGTCCATACCGGCGATTCCTACTGTACCGCGCCCATGCTCACCATCGCGCCCGAACTCCAGCAGCGCTTGCAGAAATACGCGTACGCTATCGTTGAAGCGATCGAGGTGATCGGCGGCACGAACATTCAGTTCGCCCATGACCCGGAGACGGGGCGCGTCGTGGTGATCGAGATCAACCCGCGCACCTCACGGTCTTCGGCGCTGGCCTCGAAAGCCACGGGGTTCCCCATCGCGATGGTTTCGTCGATGCTTGCGGCGGGCGTGACCCTGGACGAGATTCCGTACTGGCGCGAGGGCACGCTCGACAAATACAAGCCGTCGGGCGACTACGTGGTGGTGAAATTTGCCCGGTGGGCCTTCGAGAAATTCCGCAATATCGAGGACAAGCTGGGGACCCAGATGCGCGCCGTGGGCGAGGTCATGAGCATCGGAAAAAACTACAAGGAAGCCTTCCAGAAGGCCATCCGGTCGCTGGAAATCGGGCGGTACGGCCTGGGATTCGCCAAAGATTTTAACGGCAAGCCGCTCGATGAACTGATGGCCCTCTTGAAGTATCCGACCAGCGAACGCCAGTTCGTCATGTACGAGGCCTTGCGGAAAGGCGCGGACATCGATGAATTGCACCGGCTCACCCACATCAAGCCCTGGTTCATCGAGCAGATGAAGGAACTGGTCGAGCTGGAAGAGCAGATTCTCGCCCATAAAAGCAAGGGAATTTCCAATGAACTCTTGACGCAGGCCAAAAACGATGGATTCGCCGACAAATATTTGGCCAAATTGCTCGAGATTCCCGAACAGCGCGTCCGAGAACAGCGAAGCGCGGCCGGGGTCGTGGAAGCGTGGGACGCCGTCCCAGTGAGCGGTGTCGAAGATTCCGCGTATTACTACTCGACCTACAACGCGCCGGACAAGGTGGGTGTGAGTCCTAACAAGAAGGTTCTGGTGCTGGGAGGCGGTCCGAACCGGATTGGCCAGGGGATCGAATTCGATTACTGCTGTGTACACGCGGCGTTTGCGCTCCGCGAACAGGGCTACGAGTCGATTATGGTCAATTGCAATCCGGAGACCGTGTCGACCGACTACGATACCTCGAACAAGCTCTATTTCGAACCGTTGACCGTCGAAGACGTGCTCAGCATCTACGAAAAGGAGAAACCGGTTGGGGCGATCGTTCAGTTTGGAGGCCAGACCCCGCTGAACATTGCGCGGGAACTGGCCGAGGCGGGCGTGCCGGTTCTCGGGACGACCCCGGAGACGATCGACCTAGCCGAAGACCGTGACCAATTCCGCCAGACCATGGAGCGGCTGGGTATTCCGCAGGCGGAATCGGGGATGGCGAGCACCCTCGAGGAAGCGCTCGTCCTCGCGGCGGACATCGGCTACCCCCTGATGGTTCGCCCGTCCTATGTTTTGGGTGGACGCGGCATGGAAGTGGTTCACGACGAGGAGATGTTGCGCCACTACGTCGCCGCGGCGGTGGATGTATCGCCCGAGCGGCCGATTCTCATTGACAAGTTTCTGGAGAACGCCGTCGAGGTAGAGGCCGATGCCATTGCGGACGGAACGGATGCCTTTGTGCCGGCGGTGATGGAACACATCGAACTTGCAGGGGTGCACTCGGGCGACTCGGCCTGCGTGATCCCGCCGGTCAGCATTCCGGCGAAGCATATCGAGACCATTAGGGAGTATACCCGCAAAATCGCCGTCGAAATGGAAGTCGTGGGTTTGATGAACATTCAATACGCCATTGCCAATGACATTGTGTACATTCTCGAGGCGAATCCGCGGGCTTCGCGCACGGTGCCTCTGGTGTCGAAGGTCTGTGGCATCTCGATGGCGAACGTTGCGACGCAGATTATGTTGGGGAAAACCTTGGCGGAAACGGGACTTGTGCACCGCAATATTCCCCATTTCGGCGTGAAAGAGGCCGTGTTTCCCTTCAATATGTTCCCAGAAGTGGACCCGCTTCTGGGTCCTGAGATGCGCTCGACGGGCGAGGTGCTTGGGCTGGCCGATTCCTTCGGCCTGGCGTTCTACCGGGCTCAGGAGGCCGCGAAATCAACGCTGCCTCTCGAGGGGGCGGTGTTGATCACCGTTGCGGAGCCCGATAAGACGGCGGTGTTGGAGGCCGGGCGTCAATTTCAAGAGATGGGATTCACCATTCGCGCCACGAGCGGGACCCAGGCTTTCCTGACCCAGCACGGGGTGAAATCGGAGCCCATCAAGAAGGTGCATGAAGGCCGGCCCAACATCGTCGATGCCATCACGAACGGGGAAATCCAACTCGTGGTGAATACGCCCGCCGGCAAATTAAGCGCCCACGACGACTCCTATATTCGAAAATCGGCCATAAAGTACAATGTGCCTTACGTGACCACGACGTCCGCCGCCATTGCCGCGGCCCGCGGCATCGCCGCCCGCAAAAAGGACGCCGCCGCGGTCCGCTCGCTACAGGAATACCACCAGGGGATCCGTTGAAGACCCACCTAGCGCGGCACAGCCCCAACCAAACTGCCGCGTATCGAGTCCACGCTCGTCGAAGCGGGCTCGCGTGGTAAGCCGCACGGCTTCGCCCTTGCGGACTGGCTCCCTGCTTTCGCAGGGGAGACGGAAGGGGGCACGCGCCAGGGACCGTCCTATCCGTCATTCCTGCGCAAGCAGGAATCCAGAGGGCCTGCGAGATGCACCGTGTGAATGCACACTGGCCCCCTGCTTTCGCAGGGGAGACGGAAGGGGGCCTGCGCCAGGGACGCTCCTATCCGTCATTCCTGCGCAAGCAGGAATCCAGAGGGCCTGCGAGATGCACCGTGTGAATGCACACTGGGCCCCTGCTTTCGCAGCCTCAGAATGACGGGTTTAACCTAGTATGTTATAATACATGCTGTTTAGGGATTAGGATTTAGAAATTAGAAATTTGTATTTATGCCAACAATTAATCAATTGGTCCGTAAGTGCCGTAAGCAACCAAAAAATAAATCAAAGATCTGTTGGGTAAAACCCGGCTCATCGCCTTCATTGTGTCCGTCTTTCCGGTAACAAAGAATATCGATAAAAACATCGTTATGAAATTTCTGCCTGAATTCCATGGCCAGTTTTATGGTATAAATCAGGGATTCCACATCATCACCGTTCACATGAAACACGGGCGAACGGGTTACCTTT
>JAWODE010000598.1:0-4389 GCA_046483455.1 Candidatus Hydrogenedentota bacterium
TTCGATTGTGCGCGGTGATGCAAGAGGAGGATGGCAACCTGAACTTCGGCCGTATCGTTCTCGCGAGCGATACGTCCGATGAAGACAGAAAAATCCGGATAACAGAGCGAAGTCCCAATTCTGTGGCATTAACGGTTTTCGAACTCCCGGAACCTCGCCTTCTCGTCCATCTTGACGCCTACTATCCGGGATGGAAAGCGTATCTGGACGGTGAAGAGACCTGCGTGTACCGCGCCGACGAAGCTTTCAAGGCGGTGCTGCTTCCCCAAGGGACGCACACCGTGCGGTTCGTGTTTCGTTCCCCGCTTGCGTACGTGGGCGCCGGTATCTCAGGGCTGACGTTTCTTTTTGCAATCCCTGCTCTATTCTTCACCCGAAAATGGCGAAAAAACGAGGGGACAACCGACGCTCCGGAAAAGAGATAAGAACATCGACTCGAGAAAGGGTCAATTGACGGGGTTTCTATCGTCCTTCGGACCCGGATTTCGGTCTCTGAGTGCATTCCTTTTGAGGCGCGGGCCACGTATCCCCTAACTTGAGCCCCCCTCTAGATGACAGGAGCCCTTGCGCGGCCTTTTTGGGTTATAGGATAGATTACAAACGTGCACAAAAGAATTGTCCCTCCTCTCACCATTGATTAAAATAGAAAAGGAGGATTTATACGTTGGCTATTCATGGGCTGCACACACGACCACTAACCGAAAAGCGCTGGGCGTCTTTTCTGCCCTGCTCCCTGTGTATTGCCTTCACTGTTGCCGTGCTTATCCTCGCGGGAATGGGCTGCGGGCTCGTGTCAAAAAAACAGCGCGGCTCGGTAAATGTCCTTCTTATCACCATAGACACCTTGCGTGCCGATCATCTCGGTTGCTATGGGTACAACAGGAATACTTCGCCGACTATCGATGCGCTGGCCGAGGAAGGAACCCGATTTGATTGGGTCTTCGCTCAGCGGGCGTTGACGTGGCCCTCGCTGGCCTCGATCCATCTTTCCCAATACCCGGTTCAGCACGGCGTGCGGACCAACGGCCTTATGCTGCGCGACGAGCAAGTTTCCTTGGGCACTATTTTCAGCGAAAGCGGGTATCAAACATTTGCGGGAGCGTTCAACGCCAGTGAGCAGAACTGGCGGGGATTCCCGCACGTCCACAAGCTTCGGGACGACGCCTTGGCCGACAAGGCCGTGGAGTGGCTGGATAACGCCGATGACCGGCCCTTCTTTATGTGGCTCCATATGATGTTTCCTCATGCGCCCTATAAGAATCAGGGGAAATTCACCGAGCAATTTGACAATGGCTATACCGGTGACGTGGACGGCTCCTTCGAAACCTTGTCCGATATCACGAACAAGCGACGCGAAATCTCCGAAACGGATTTGCAACATATCGTCGACCTGTACGACGGCGAAATCGCGTGTACCGACGCCCAGGTGAAGAAGGTGCTGGACAAACTCGAGGCCCTCGGGCGGCTCGACGATACCCTTGTCGTCGTGACCGCGGACCATGGCGAGGACCTTTACGACCACAACCGCTACTTTTACCACTTGGCCTCGGTATACGACAGCAGCCTGCGCATCCCTCTCGTTATGCGTTTGCCCGGCCAAGTCGCCGCGGGCAAAAGCGTCGACCGCTTGACGGCGTCCCTCGACATTGCCCCCACAATCCTTGACCTTGCCGGCATGCGCAAACCCGATTCATTCCAGGGAGTCTCCCTCGTTCCATTCATAAATGGGGCGACGGCAGAGGGCGCTCCCGTGTACGCTGAATGGGAAGACCGCATGGTCATTGTCCGCACGCCCGAGGACCATTACGTTTACAATCCGCTGGACTACCACCCCTTCTGGGACAATCAGGATCCGACCGCGCGATACTTTGTCGATACGGAAGAGTTGTACGATATGACAGCGGACCCGGCCCAACAGAACAACATCGCCCAAGAACACCCGGAAAAGCTGAATGTCTTCCGCCGAAACGCGCTGGCTTGGGCGGAAAAATATGGTTGGAAATTGGGCGAATTCGATAAGAACCCCCCGAAAATCGCCCCCGAACTCCAGGAACAGCTTGAAGACCTAGGGTATGTGTTCTGATCTGCGGTATCCAAGGCCGTGTGACAATAAGACGGCATGATTTCTCGGTCTGCGCCCTGCCGTTCATCAGGGGCTCAGACCGCAATTGCACCCCCGCCGGTCGCCCTGTCACAATACCTTTACTGCGTTAACCGCCAATTCAAACAAGGTGAACACACGCATGAAATACCTCCGGACGGCATGCACAAGCCTTCTTATGGCAGCAGCGGGATGGGGAAGTACGGCAGCCATGGAGGTTCAATGCTCCAGCACCCACGGCACGGTGCGGTTCGATGGCGCGCAGTGGGCAACCTTCACCCTTCCCGTTATTGGCGAGGGACAGCGTCCCACCGTCGAACAAACCGCCGAAGATAGCTGGCAACGCATCCGCCTTTCGTGGGACCTTCCGAAACCCGTAGCCCAAGATGAGGTATCGGTCCGTTTCGACCTGGGTTTCGAGCCGGACTTCTGGTGGGCGCCGCACCTTGCCCCCGAAGAGGGCGACTGCATCGCCCAGCACGTGTTCCGTTCGCCTGCACTGATCGCAATGCGGGGCCGCGATGTGTTTATCGTAGTGCCCGACCTCGACCTGGTCGGTCAACACCCCGAAACCCCCTGGTTCCTCGATTTCGATGCCCCCGCCAAGCGCATGTGGCTGGGGCTCTCGAAATCGAAGATCATCGGCCACGTCCACTTTGCGAAGGCCCCCGGCATGAGCCTCGGCCCGGGCAACATTGAACTCGGCTTCTATGTTACGGCCTACCGCGATGAAGGCGACCCCGTTAATCCATGGAGCCGGGTTTCACGGATGCTGTGGCAGCGGTGGGCGAAGCCCCTTTACCGCCGGGGCGAGCCTCTCCATACGCCGCTCGACGTGTACGTGAAGCATGCGTACCGGTGGGCCTTCGACACGTGGCGCGACGCCGTGTGGCAGGAATTCGAGCTCGACGGCACGCGCGTGGGCGCCCCGGCCTTCATCGTGAATATCACCCAGTCGCCCAACTATCCCGAGGAACCGTCCCTGCGCGAATTCCTGTCGATTTGGAACCAAGCCTGGTTCTCGTCGTTGCGTAGCGCATCGGGGCTCATGCGCTACGCCCAGCGCACCGACAACGCCGCCTACCGCAACGCCGCCCGCCTCACCAAGGAATTTGCTCTCAAGGCGCCCATGAAAGATGGCTTGTTTCCCGCCGTGTACCGCACCGAGATGGAAAAAGTCGAGATTAACGGACAGAAGGTCGTGCGGTCGCGCGGATGGGATACCGGCTACTGGACCAACTCCAACCGCGTGCCGTGGGAACGCGGTATCAAGGACACTTGGTACCACATTCTCGACGCGAGTTGGACCGGTCTCCTCATGCTCCGGTGGCACGAGGATATCGAGTCCGACACGCGCCTCGTCACGTACGCGCAAAAGTACGCCGACAAGCTGCTCACGCTTCAGGACGAACGGGGCTTTTTTCCGGCCTGGCTCGACCCCGACACCCTCGAACCCTCGAAAGTACTCGACGATTCCCCCGAAACCTCGATGAGTGCAACGTTCCTCCTCAAGCTTGCCGAGGTCACCGGCGATGACAAATACCGCAAGCCCGCCTTGAAGGCCCTCGACGCGGTCCTCGAGCATGTCGCTCCCATCGGTCGCTGGGAAGACTTCGAAACCTACTGGTCCTGTTGCGGGTGGGGGAAAGACGAATTTCTCGGCAAGCGCATCCCCCGCAATGCGATGTTCAAGCAAAACAGCCTTTCCATGTTCTGGACCGCCGAGGCCTGCCTGGAAGCCTACCGCGCTACCGAAAATCCTCATTACCTTGCCTGGGGTCGGCGCACGCTCGACGAACTCTCGATGTGCCAGCAGGTCTGGCAACCGCCCTACATCTACGTTCCCGCCCTCGGCGGATTCGGCGTGATGAACTTCGACGGCGAATGGAACGACTCGCGCCAGACCCTCTTTGCCGAACTGTTCATGCGGTATTACAAAGAATGCGGCGATCCCTGCCTTTTCGACCGCGGTGTGGCGGCGCTCAAGGCCGGTTTCGTCATGATGTATTGCCCCGAGAATCCCGAGGTGAAGGTGTTGTGGGAGAAGGTCTGGCCCTTTTTCGGTCCCGAAGACTACGGCTTAACCATGGAAAACTACGCCCACGGCGGCACGACCAGCCCCCATCGCGACGGCATGGGTAGATTTACCATCTACGACTAGCGCAGCGGCGCGGCTTCCGAGGCACGCAACCGCATCCGCGACCACTTCGGCGACGTCTACATCGACCGTACGCGGAACCTCGGCTTCGGCATCGACAGCATCGCCGTCAAACCCCTCGAGGGCGGCT
>JAWODE010000643.1:0-3759 GCA_046483455.1 Candidatus Hydrogenedentota bacterium
CCAAATCCCGCACGCGGTAACCGAAAACAAGGACTGTGCTAATCACGCGGAACTGAGTGACACAAACAGCCGAAACGGGATTGTTCCCAACTCGTCCGCATAACAGAGGTCCCCTCTTACCGGATTTCGCCGATTCGCCTTCATCGCGGCCTGTAGATACAATAAACAAAGGGAAAGGGAGGGATTCGTATTGTGGAGGCGAATTCCCACAAGACACACAACCGTGGAGACGACATGAGCGCTGAAACTTCTTCGGGGAAACAGTTTAATCTTTGGGCGATGGGGTGTTCTCATGTGCACACGGACATGCGGGTGGCGGGACGCGAAAGCCTCGCGGACGCCATCCGGCAATCGGAATTCGGCGACGAAGACGGCGGCCCGGCGTTCGATTGGGATATTGCCCTGCATCTGGGCGATCTGAGCGGGTCGCAGCATCCCCCGACAAACGCGGAGGGTCCCGAGGTGCTGCGTCAGTTTGCAGCGGCGCAGAACCACCGCCGGGAACAATTCTACAACCTAAACGGAAACCACGACTCGAGCGGCCCGGGCGAACCGCTCCAATGGTGGTTCCGGAAATGGGTCGATCCCACCGGCGAACACACCGACATCTCGGGCGTGGACGCCTCTAAACGCCCCTATCCCATCGAGGGCACGTGGGAACGCTACGCGTTCCGCGTAGGCAACATTCTGTTTCTCGTCATGGGCGACCGCAATGACGGCGGGCCGCCAGCAGGCCGGGGCGAACGCGGCGGATACCCCGCCGGAGCCGTTTCAGGCGAAACCTTTGCATGGTGGAAATCCATGGTCGAGTCGAATCGGGACTGCATCATCATTTCCGCGCACCACCACATGCTACGGGAAACCACGGTGGCTTCAGGGCCCTACGAAGGATTTCGCAAGGATAAAGACGGCAAATGGAAGTCTTATTACCACGGCTACTTCCCCGATGGCGCCCCTAAAGGCGCGTCATACCTCTATTTCGTAGACGGAAAACCCGATGCCCAGGCTTTCGAGACCTATCTTGCCGAACATCCCGGCGCCATAACGTTCTGGCTGGGCGGCCATACTCACGCCAAACCGGGCGACCGCACTGGCGGCCGCGGCCACATCGAAACAAAATGGGGCGTGCATTTCATCAATTGCGCGTGTCTCACCAAACACCACGTCGGCGCCACGGCTCAGCCCATGAGCCGCCTGCTCACCTTCACGGAGGGCAGCGATGAGGCACTCGTGCGGTGCTATCTCCATACCTCGGATTTAGCGCCCCAAGGGTGGTATGCCCCCGAAGAGCGCCGCCTCGACCTCGGGCGACCGTTTGTCCCGCCCCGGGAATGACCTCGTAACGCAAACGTTCCCTGTCTGTAATATATAAGGGATTGGCAACGTACGTATCCTCTGCGGGAAAAATGGTGGTACCCTTTCTTCGGATAGGCTCGTGTGCCAAAATGGTTTATAATGCCGCCAATGAAAAATGCGGAAGGCAAGATTCCACCGGAATACCGCGAACGATGCGAGTATCTCCGGAAGGAGATTGACCGGCACAACTACCTCTATTATGTCGAGGCCAAGCCGGAAATCACCGATATGGAGTTCGATGCTCTCCTCAACGAACTCCAGGACCTCGAAGCCCAATACCCCGAACTCGTGACACCGGATTCCCCCACCCAGCGGGTGGGCGGACAGCCCCTCGAGGGATTCGAAACGGTCGAGCATGCCGTTCCCATGTTGTCTATTGACAACACTTACAGCGAAGAGGAGTTGCGTGCATTCGACGAGCGCGTACGGCGGGGGCTCGAAGGCCAACAGCCGACCTATGTCGCGGAATTGAAAATCGACGGGGTCTCGATGTCGCTGCGTTACGAGGACGGGCGGTTCGTGCGTGCGGCCACCCGGGGCGACGGTACCCGGGGGGATGATGTCAGCGCCAATGTCAAAACCATCCGCGCTGTCCCCATGCAGCTTAAGGAGTCGCCTCCCGCCCTCCTCGAGGTGCGTGGGGAGGTCTACATGCGACGAGGGGAGCTCTTGCGTCTCAACGAGTTGCGCGAGGAAGCCGGAGAACCGCCCTTGGCGAATCCGCGCAACACGACGGCCGGCACCCTGAAACTCCTGGACCCGCGGGAAGTCGCAAAACGGCGTCTCGAGCTCGCCTGTTACGACGTCGCTCCGCTGCCCGGCATTGAACTCACATCGCATCATAAGACGTTGGAAAACATCAAATCCTACGGCTTTCCCGTAAATCCGTTCTTCAAACGGTGCAAAAACATCGACGAAGTACTCGATGTTTGCAGGGAATGGGCTACAAAACGCCACGAGCTTGATTTCGAGATCGACGGCATGGTCATCAAGGTCGATTCGGCCGATCATCGCCGCCAACTCGGGGCCACATCGAAAGCACCCCGCTGGGCCATCGCCTATAAATACCCCGCCGAGATCGCTAAGACAAAACTCGAAAAAGTGACCTTGCAAGTCGGCAAGACAGGTACGGTGACCCCAGTGGCAAATCTCGCGCCGGTACATCTGGCAGGTACCACGGTGAAGCGCGCGAACCTCCATAACTTTGAAGACATCGAACGCAAGGACATTCGGGAAGGCGACATCGTTCGCGTGCAGAAAGCGGGCGAAATCATCCCCCAAGTGCTCGGGCCGGTAGTCGAAAAGCGTCCGGCGGACGCCCGAAAAATCCCCGTTCCGACCCAATGCCCTCAATGCGGCAGCGAAGTGCGGCAGGACCCCGATGGCGTCTATTTGCGCTGTTTGAATCCAGCCTGCCCGGCCCAGATCAAGGGCCGCCTCAAACACTTCGCCAGCCGCGCCGCCATGGACATCGAAGGCATGGGCGAGAAACTTGTCGACCAACTTGTGGATAAAGAGGTCGTGCGAAATCTCGACAATATTTACGACCTCAACGTTGAAGAACTGGTGGGATTGGAGCGCATGGGCGAGAAATCCGCGCAGAATCTCCTCGATGCGATCGAGGGCAGCAAGAGCCGCCCCTTGCACCGACTTTTGAACGGGTTGGGCATCCGGCACGTCGGCGCCCACACGGCCGAGGTGCTGGCGCGTCATTTCGGCGCAATGGAAGCGCTTCAGGAGGCTTCCCTCGAGGAGCTGTGCGAAATTCACGAGATCGGCGATGTTGTCGCGAAGGAAGTCCGGAACTTCTTCGATACCGGGGAAAACCAAGCTCTTATCACGTCGTTGCGCGATCACGGACTGATGATGGAAGAACCGCAAGCGGCGGCCGAAAGCACCTATCAGCCTTTTGCGGACAAAACCATTGTGGTCACCGGTTCATTGAAGAATTACACCCGCGAGTCCATTCAGGAGCGCATCAAACAACTCGGGGGGCGGACCAGTTCGAGCGTAAGCAAGAAGACGGATTATGTTCTCGCAGGCGAAAACCCAGGCTCGAAACTGGCGAAAGCCCAGGAACTAGGCATTCAAGTGCTCACCGAGGACGAATTCGAAAACGTGGCGAGACCGGATTCATGAGCGGCGTACGTATCAACTGTCCGAAAGAACTGAACCGGGAGACGGGCCGCACGTTGCTCGAAGAGGTTCGCGAACGCATAACCCGCGATACCGAAAGGGTGGTCCTGGATTTTTCCCAGACCGAATCCATGAATACGTTTGGCGCGGCCTGGATAGTGCAGCTTGGTCAATTCATCAAAACGCACGAGGCCGAATTTGACCATGAAGGCCTCGTGCGTTTTGATGAATTGACCAAGCTGCACTATCCAGGCCGCGCCAAACGTA
>JAWODE010000657.1:0-5448 GCA_046483455.1 Candidatus Hydrogenedentota bacterium
CCTTGTCGCCTAGTCACAGAGCCGTTTTTTTATCTGCATCCCGACACCCTGAGTTCGAGCCCTTTAGCTCCAAAAGCTTATCCGCAACCCGCCTCCACTCAGCCAAGGTTCTTTTATTCACCTTATAGTGGACAAAATAGCCTTTTTTGTCGGCGACAACGATATCTGCGTCGCGTAGAACGCGCAGATGCTGCGAGACGGCGGCCGGCGAGACATTAAGTTTTCGAGCCAGGGCATTCACGCACAGCGACCGGTCTTTGAGCAGTTCGAGCATCCGCACGCGTGTGCCCACTGACAGCATTTTGAAGATGCGGGCCTGTTTATCGGCTTCTTTCACAGCGGTTCCTTTGATTAAGTAATCATGCAGGTACTTTACACATAGGGCATGCTGCGTTCAAGGGATTCCGATGGCTGAATATCCTTATTACAAAATTACAAAACGTGACGAGCGCAACAGGGAGCTTTACTTGGCGGATTTGTTGCGCTCGATGATGAAAAGAATGGCGGCGAGGATTGCTTGGTAAGCCATAAGGCAATAACTGCGGCTCGCGGGAAATATGCATGCGCCGAACCCGATGCCCCCCAACACATAAAAAGGTGAGGAATCTTGGGGCCATCGAGAAGTCGAAGACGCACGATCTCGACCCGGAAAACGACAAGCACTTCCATGCCCATCACGATCGGGCTTTCCTTGTGGGGTTGAAATCACCTTGTCACGGTACTTTCTCCACAGTACAAACAAGGCCTTACGCATCTTCACGTTGTCCCGTGTCGCAGGCGCTGTTAAAATCCCTTCGAGGAGCCTGATTATGAAACGTTGGAACATAGCAGGGCTATTCGTGGTGTTCGCATGCCTGGTATCCGCGGCGGGTGTTGCCCAGGTGCGGGGCTTTGGACTCTCGGAGGCCGGCGAGGAGACGGAAGAGAAGAAAGGGGGAGATGCGTCCAGCACCTGGACCCTCGAGGGCGCCATCGGGGCGATGAGTCTGCGCACTCGAGTGTCGCAACTCCAAATGGTGAAATTGGAAGGCCGTCTGGGGCCGGATGCCTCGGAGCGCCGGATTCTGGAGAACTACACGCCGGGTGCGGTCATCGTCTCGAATCTCACACGTCCGCGGAATGCCGTTGATTATATCGCGGCTTTACAGCAGAATCCTGTCCGAATGCAGCATGGGGTTCCGGTGCTCATTGGTGCGGATTTGGCCGAATTGCCAGTGGCGTTCGGTATGCAAAAGACCGACCATTTTGCTCCGTTGCCCACGATGTTGGCCGTAGCGGCCGCGGATGATCCGGTGGCGACGCGGCAATTGGCAGACCTGTACGCGGAGCAACTCGCGACGATGGGATTTTCGTTCCAAGCGGGGCCCTGCTTGGCCCTTGCTCCCGATCTGCCGGACGCAAAGGGCGGCCTGCAATGTCTCGGCTCAAACCCTGGTTTTGTGGGGGAAACAGCGGAGATTTTCCTTCGAACATTTGCCGAGCGCGACCTCGCAGTGCTGTTTACGGGGTTTCCCGGAGGCTACTGGAATCAGTCCGGCGATGCCCCACCCATGTTATTGACCCCCGAGCGGGCTATGACGGGACAAGACCTTGTTCCCTACAAACGCGCCATCAGGGGAGGCGCGCGGATGATTCTCGTGGGCAATATTCTCACGCCGCACCTGGACAAGGAGCATAGCACGGCAAGTTTGTCTCCCAGAATAATGAAGGGATTGCTGCGCGATGAGCTTTTGTATCCCGGGCTCGTGGTTGCGGGGCCCATCGATGGTTTGGGGGTCTCGGCGGGGGTCTCTCAGGGCGACGCAGCCGTGGCGGCGTTGAAAGCGGGCGCTGATATGCTGTTGTGGGAACGGCCGGGCGTCCATGTCATGAAAGCCATCGAGACCATCGTGCAAGCCGTCGAGGAAGGGAAAATCTCGGAGGCTTCCATCAATGTTTCGGTGACGCGGGTGCTTCAACTCAAGGAAGATTTAAAACTTCGCACGAAAGAGTTCGCGGCGGAAAGGGACGTTGACCGGCTGGAAAAACGCAAAACCTATCCGGAAGCGGCCCGCAGGATCGAGCGCCGGTCCGTCACCCTCGTGCGGAACAATAGCGACGTGCTGCCTCTTACCAGGGAGCGATCAACGCCCGTAGGGATTACCGGCGTGGTCGGGGTTTCGGAACTGTTCGATCTCGTCAAGAAAGACCTCAAGAATGTGGCTCAGCAAAATATTGTCACGGCGAAACACGGTGGGGAAATCTATGATTTCGAGATACACCGGCTAACCTCGCGGGCAAAAGGCGTCCGTACTGTCGTGATTGTTTTGACCAACGAGATTCGGGCACAGGGCAAGGTCGAGTTGATTCGCAAATTAAAGGCTCTGGGGGCGCGAGTGGTCGTGGTGCTTGTCGGGTATCCCTATACGCTGGACGATCTCAAAGAGGCGGATGCCATTATCGTGATGTATTCGAACCCGGCAGCGTCTACGGCGGCCATGAATGCTGTTGCGGAGGCGTTGCTGGGCAAGGGTTCTATTGCCGTCAGACCGCCGGAGGAGACCTTGCAGGTTGCCGTCGAGACACCGCTCCCCCTGAATGCCCTGGAATGGTCGCGAAGCCCCGCAGGGCGTCTTCCTGTAACCCTCGAGTCGCCGTTCGTGAGCGGGTCGGGATATTCGTTCCTTACGCCGGACATGATCAAAAAAGTGCGGTGGGATTTTGGTGACGGCGCCACCTCGAAAGAGCTTGTAGTTCAGCACACGTACAAAACGCCCGGTAAGTACACAATCGCTCTGACGGTTAAGGGCGCTTCGGGAGAGAGCGCTTCAGGAATAGCACACGTCATGGTGTCTAAGTAAGCGCCTCCTGGAAAATAAGGTAAATGCGCACTATTGCAGGAGCGGCTTAAACAATCCAAATGGCACCGCGGTATAATTCGGCCCAAATGACAAGAGCCGTCGCGGCCTTTTAATGCAATGGCGGGAAATTCGGTATGAATATCGTCTTAATAGGGTTTCGCGGCACGGGAAAGTCGAGTATTGCGGAACTGGTGGCCCTGTCCACCAACCGGCAGGTTTTCCGTGTGGATGAGGAAGTCGAGAAACGGGCGGGTCTCCCGATCTCGGAGATTGTGCAGCGCCACGGGTGGGAACGATTTTGGGAACTCGAGGCGGAAATTTGTGCCGAGGTGGGGGCCATGACCGGTATGGTGATTGACGCCGGAGGCGGTGTGGTGCAGCGGCCCGAAAACGTTGCGGCCCTGAAAACCCATGGAACGTTCTTCTGGTTAACCGCCGAGCCGGAGACGATCAAAACGCGCATTAAGCATGACGAAAGTCGTCCATCGATCACGGGGAAAAAATCGTTTCTTGATGAGGTGGAAGAAGTGTTGGAAGCGCGGTTGCCTTTGTATGAAGCGGCCGCCGACCATGTGATTGAGACGGACAAGCGGTCGCTTGCCGAAATTGGGGACGAAATCGTCGCGACTGCGCGCACCGTTTTGTAGACTACCTGTCTAACCCATTGGCGTGTTATACTCGACGTGGTTTATATGCCGAGCATTTGAAATAGAAGGCGCATAGTGGACGCCCAACTATCTCGCACCATCAGTAGAGGCCGATTCAAAAAGGGGTAGCGATGCAAGTCCGTACGTTTCAGGCGAACGTAAGTGCCATATCTCTTCATAAAATGGACGAAACGATCAACGCCTGGCTGGAAAAGAACCAGGTTGAAGCCAAAATTGTATCGCAAACATTTTGCTATGAGCATCATCACGGAGTGAATAGAGAAGAGCCCACGTTGATCACCACGGTCTGGTACTGACACAAAGAGCCGCCAAAAGGCTGCCGAGGAGAGGGCACGCTCATGGGGCGTTCCCCAGGCACAAAAGCCCGTCGACGTCGCCAAGCAAAGACATCGGCACGGCCAGTTACGAGGAGGAGTGGTATTTCGATGAATCTAACCAAATACATCATGAAATCATGCATCGTGCCGGAGATGGAGGCCGATAACAAAGCCGATGCGTTGAAAGAATTGATCAACCTCCTTTTCGAGAAAAAGAAGATGTCGAGCGTGGGACCCGCCCTGGACCAAATCCTGGCGCGGGAGATTACCGAAAGTACCGGCATCGGCAAAGGGATTGCCGTGCCGCATGCGCGTGTAACCGGTATGAAAGGACTTGCATGCGCCGTCGGGCGCGTCCCGGAAGGATTGGATTTTCGAGCGGTAGACCGCAAACCGGTGAAGATCGTCTTCCTTATTTGTTACCCCCCGAATGAGCAAACGACCTACCTGAATTTTGTGGCGACCGTGGCGAAATTGTTGAGCGATCCCGAGGATCTTGCGGAAATCATGAATGCGGAGACCGAGGACGAGATATACGACATTCTCGAGAAAGCTTCCGAACGGTTTTCAGAAGCCAGCGAACGAAAGAGTCGGAAAGTGAAAGCGGACCCGGGGGTCGAGCAGGTGCCGGACGGCCATGCGGAGATTATCCTGCTTGCCCGTCTGCAATTGTGCGAGGAAATGCTGGCCAATGCGCGGTCCGGCAAAAAACAGATTCGCAGCCGGATAGAAAACATTCGCGAGCTGGTGTCGCCACGGATTCTTCGTCATTACGATCGTGTGAGCAAGGCCCGGCCGCCGGCATTGGTTCCGGTTGAAGGGGATACCTGCCAGGGATGTTTCATGAAGTTGCCTTCGCAATTCGTGCAGCAGGTGCGCCAAGACCCCGAACACATACACACGTGTCCCAATTGCAGCCGCTATATTTACGTCGTGTAAACAGCAAGCAAAAGCAGGATTGTGCGCGGTTTTCCGGCGCGCGACAGGACGGACGCTCAGCCTGAGGCCCCAGGAAAGGACTGTTGTCATCATGCCAAATCCCAAGTACGATATGTTGGCCAAGCGTGTGGACCTGTTCAAGGGGATCAGCCCGGAGGATGTGCACAAAATCATTGCCCGGGGGCTGACGATGACCATGGAAAAGGGCAACGTCATTTTTTACAAAGGCACTTCGGGCAACCAGATGTTCGTCATTCTCAGGGGGAAAGTCAGCCTTTTTGATGGCGAAAAGCATCTTACAGACCTTCGGACCGGCGACATGTTTGGCGAGATGGCACTCATCAACGAAGAACCGCGTAGCGCTACGGCTATCGCCGCCGAAACAACGCAGTTATTTGTTCTCAGCGAGACCTTTTTCCAGAAACTGATGACGAAGCGCGGCGGTGCATATTGGGGGTTACAATAACCGTCCGCAGCATCCGGTCATATTTCTCGGGAAGCCCCACATTGGCGTGATGAAACTGAACCACGGCAAACATGATCATTTCATAGAGAACGAGCTCCCAAAGATAGACACCAAACAGAGCTATCAGCGGTATTCGAAATGCGGAGAAGAAAATCTCCCCCAGGTGAAAACGGTTTGCGGTTGTGACGTCCATTTTATTGTCGGAATGATGAACGCTG
>JAWODE010000730.1:0-3929 GCA_046483455.1 Candidatus Hydrogenedentota bacterium
GCTTGTCCTTGCGCGAGCGGTCCCCCTTGTACATCCCATCGATTTGCGGCACGGTGATGTGGCTCTCGTCGATCACGATCACGCTGTCCTGGGGGAAATAGTTGAGTAACGTGTAGGGCGGTTCGCCGGGCATCCGGCCGTCGAGATGGCGTGAATAATTCTCGATGCCGCTGCAATAGCCAATCTCGCTCAGCATCTCGATGTCGAACCGCGTGCGCTGCTCGAGCCGCTGTGCTTGAAGGAGTTTGCCCTCCGCCTGCAGCTCCTTCAGGCGTTCCTCGAGTTCGTGTTCGATGTTTTTGATGGCCCTTTTCATATTGTCGGCGGTGGTGGCGTAGTGCGAACCCGGGAAAATGTCCATTCGCCGCAAACGCCGGTTTACGGTAGCCCGCAGCGGATCGATTTCGTATAAGGCGTCGATTTGGTCGCCAAACATCTCGACCCGCACCGCCGCGGCATCTTCGTAGGCCGGGAAGATGTCGACGATATCACCGCGCACCCGGAAGGTGCCCCGGTGAAAATCGACGTCATTACGCGTGTATTGCATCGCGACCAGTCCGGCCAGAAGGTCTTCGCGCGAGATGGATTCGCCGGGGGCCAGTTTGACGCGGAGCGCCTCGTAAGTTTCCGGCGAACCGATGCCGTAGATGCACGATACACTTGCTACGATGAGCACGTCGCGGCGCGTCAACAAGGCACGTGTGGCCGAATGCCGCATCTTGTCAATCTCGTCGTTGATAGACGATTCTTTTTCGATATAGGTATCGGTTGTAGGTACGTACGCCTCGGGCTGGTAATAATCGTAATAACTGACAAAATACTCGACGGCATTTTCAGGAAACAGCTCTTTAAACTCGCCGTAAAGCTGTGCGGCAAGAATCTTGTTCGGCGCAATGACAAGCGTCGGGCGGTTGACCTCGGCCACAACATTCGCGATGGTAAAAGTTTTTCCGGAGCCCGTTACCCCAAGAAGTACCTGGTGCGGTATGCCTTCACGAAGGTTACTGGCCAACTCCCAAATGGCACGAGGTTGATCGCCCTGAGGGGTGAACTCCGTTACGAGTTTGAAACGATCCATGGGCTATTTCTGAGTCTTGAACAGTTTTGCCGGAGGGACCTGTTTGATGCTCACGACCCCCGCGACGGTTTTCAGCGTTGCGGCGACCCGTTTGGCCCCTTCTTCCTCGGTGGTTTCAAATACGAAATCGAAGAAGGTGTCGCCATTATCGCCCGGCCGGTACTCGGCGCGAGTAATACTGATGTTCATCGGGCGTATGGCATTCGTAACATCCGCCAGTACGTTGGGCCGGGCGCCAATCGAGATACGCATCCCCACTTCCCGCGTGACACCGCCCAGCTCGCCGTCCCAATACGCCTCGACGATGCGCTCGGGATCGCGTTTGGTCGCACTAAAGTGGGGACACTCCGCGCGATGGATCGTGATTCCCGGGCTCTTCGTGATGTATCCAATGATCGGATGGCCCGGCATAGGATTGCAGCACTTGGCGAACTGCACCGCGATGCCTTTGTTGCCCTGCACGCGCAGCAATTTTTGCCGCGTTGCTTCATCCACCTGGCGGACAGTGCTCGGCGCTTTCCGGGGAGTCCTCCGCGGCGGCGGTTTGGGCCGGGACTCCTGCTCTTCCAGCGGTTCAAGCTCGCCAATTTCACGCAGGCGTTGCCGGATACGGGTCCGCGCCTTCCCCGTCACAACAACGTCCAGCCAGTCCAGGTGCGGTGTCTGGTTTTTCGAGGTTAGAATCTCGACAACGTCGCCGGTTTGCAAATGATAGCGTAAGGGCACCATTCCGCTATTTACGCGCGCGCCGATGCAACGATGGCCGATATCGGAGTGGATCATATACGCAAAATCGAGCGGAGTAGCGCCCGCGGGCAATTCCTTGACCTCGCCCTTCGGCGTAAACACGTAAACCTCGGTGGTGCCTACATCGCGACGCACACTGTCGAGCAACTCCTCAGGAGCATGCGCCTCGTTCAGCCATTCATACATTTGACGCAACCACCGCAACTGGCTATCTAATTTGGGGTCCATCTTTTCGATGCCCTCCTTATAACGCCAGTGCGAGGCAATGCCCTCGCGCGCCGTTCGGTCCATTTCCTCCGTTCGGATTTGAATCTCGAGAGGCACGCCGTTTTCGCGCATCACCGTGGTGTGGATGGATTGATACATGTTGATCTTCGGTACCGCGATGTAGTCCTTAAAACGGCCCGGTACCGGCGGCCAGAGATGATGGACGACTCCCAAGGCGTTATAGCACCCCGCGACGGTCTGGGTGATGATACGCACCGCCAGGATATCCATCACCTGGTCAAAATCTTTGCCTTGCTGAACAATCTTCTGATAGATGCTGTAAAGATGCTTGGGGCGGCCGATGACTCGCGCCACGACTTCGGCCTCGGCGAGACGCTGCTCGAGAAATTCCACGGTCTCTTTCAGCCACGCCTCGCGTTCCCGGCGCTTCATCGCCACCCGGCCCGCCATCTCGCGGTACATCGTCGGGTTCAGATGGTGGAAGGCATGGTCTTCCAACTCCCACTTCCAGTGGGCCATCCCGAGCCGGTTGGCCAGTGGCGCGTAAATATCCAGCGTCTCCTGGCAAATACGGCGAATCCGTTCCTCCGGCAGAAACTCGATGGTACGCATATTGTGCAGACGGTCCGCAAGCTTAATCAAGATAACCCGGACATCCCTGGCCGTCGCAACCAGCATTTTTCGCAGATTCTCGGCCTGTTTCTGCTGTTGCGAGAGCTCTGTCGGAAGGGAAGCCGGCAAATTCAGGGCCCGTATGTTGCTGACCCCCTCGACAAGCGCCAAAATTTCTTCCCCAAACTCCTCCGTAAGCTCTCCGGCGGTGACCTTAGTATCCTCAAGGACATCGTGCAGCAATCCCGCCACGATAGTCGTGGTGTCCAACCGAAGGTGGGCCAGATTCCCGCCCACAGCCAGACAATGGGTAATGTAAGGGTCACCCGACAAACGCATCTGGCCTTTGTGGGCATGATCGGCAAAGCGGTACGCGTGCCGCACCAAATCGGTGTCCGCATCCGGATTATACTTCCGGATCGTTTTCAATAATTTCGCGAATTCGGTTCGCATACCGGCCTCACATCCGGGGGCTGTTATCCCTTTGGCCCCCTAGTAATGAAATTTCTATATTATCATTTTGCCACAAAGTATTCATAACGGTGAGGCCCTCCCTCCAATCACCGGCTAATAAAGGAACGCGGGCGTATCCGTCCGCGGTGGTCTTAGCGACGGGTCGGAAAACCGTCCTCCGTTGCCGAACCGTGGTCGGTGTCATTTTCATGGTCTTCGGGTGAGCCCAACGGCTCATGGTTCGCTGTCCCGGCCGTTTTTCGCGTCTGAACTACGGAGGCTTGGTTTTTCAACAGCTCCGTATCGCCCTCTTATCGAATCCTTCAAAACTTTTTCAAGCGTTTCCCAGTTCCTGATTTCTCATTTCTACTTCCAATCACAGGGTAATTCCGGCAATTCTTTTCTCTTTTCCGGCCATTTGCGCTACTTTTTTACCGTTGATCTCGCTAGTGTAAATTCCCCTCCGATCTGGAATAAACGGCCCGGGGTAATGCGTCCTATGAGCGGGAAATGCCTTGACAACGCTATAATTTTATTAGGTTTTGACCAGTGCCGCTGGGTGTGCTAAAATGACGCGCGAATTGGAAGGAGTGCACCATATGCAAAATGGGGCCATTGGGGACGAAGACACCCCGGATATCCGGAAAAACAACGAGTGTCTAGTCAATTTGATGGGGCAGCATTTTCTGAGCCGGATCCTGGATGTCTCCGAAGACCGCCTCACCATCGCGTTTCCAGGAAAAGACTATCCGGCTTCGGGTATGCATCTCGAACTCCAGTTCCATGATGAAGAAGGGTTCAACTGCTACCA
>JAWODE010000108.1:0-8582 GCA_046483455.1 Candidatus Hydrogenedentota bacterium
GCCACGCGTTTTTCACGATCTAGCATAATCAAATCAGTCAAAAAGCGAGTCGTGTCCGCCTCCAATTCAAGCGGCGCATCGGCATTCTTTTTTGCGCGATCGGTAACGATGTCTTTCATTGCGTATTCTTCACACTGATACGTTGATGTAGACACGTCCCAGCTCACCTCGTTGGATTCCGCCCCATCGGCACGTTGTGTCTGATGCGGAAGCGTGATGACATCTTTCAGCGCAAATTTATAATTTTCGAGGCAGACCCCGGTTTGCCGCGCAAACTGGCGGGTTAGTCCCGGTTTTTTTCAATCTAAAACGACACGAGGCAGTGCATGATGAAAGTGAAGCCAAGCGCATCAACTTCTTCCCAAATGCGTTTGACCAAATCGGCGTCGCCCTGGATTCCCGGTAATTCAGCGAGCTTTTCTTCCCAAGGCACACATACGCCGGGCGGGCGTTTGACGGGGCGGCCCACTTGGGGAGGTGTTTCCGGCGCGGTGTTTTGCTTCCATTCAGCCTCGGCGGCAGGTTCGGAGGTGCTGCCTTTATAGACGCCGTATTCGCGCGTGAACTCCGTCATGGCGCGCACGTTCTCGACCTTGGCATCGTTCTGGATAATGGCGCTGGCATCCATGACGTAGCCGCCATCCGCCCCGACCTCGTCGATGACTTTCTTACAGCGGTCCTCCACTTCCTGCGGCGTGCCGTACGTCAATAGGAAGTTCGGGATACCGCCGCTGATGCAGAAACGGTCGCCGAGAATCTTGTGCGCCTCGAAAATATCCGCCTTATCGACATGGTAGATGATACTGCCTTCGGGAAGTTCGGCGAAGGACTCGAGATGCGCATTCCAGTCTCCCTCGGCATAGAAAATCACTTGATGGCCCGACGCCCAAATGGCCTCGATGACGGGTTTCAATGTGGGCCAGTAAAGGGTCTCGAATTGCTCGTACGAGATAAAGGGAACACAACCGCGATGCATCCACATCGAGATAGGCACGTTGTGTTCGGGGTCGGCGGTGGCAAGGGCAACGCTCAGAAGATGCGGTGCCAGGGCTTCGCACGCCGCCCTCACCTTGTCGGGCTGCTCGAAGAGGTCCATGCTGAGGCCGACGTAACCGCGCAGCTTATCGCCAAGAATATCCAGCGGCGCCTTGAGAATGCCCGCAATGGCGCCGGGCATGCCGTATTCGCTGCGCAAGCGTTGTGTTTGAGACCCGAGTGACAAAAAATAGTTCCACATGGCCATGCCACCATTCAGAAAGGCCATGTTGCTACGAAACGTGCTTGGTTCTCCAGGTTTTACGATGTCCTTCGAGACGCGTGGCAGCCAGGTATTGAACAGAAAGGCCGTTGGATCGGCGATGAGGTCGTCGTACTCGTCGGCCCGCATGAATGCTTCATTTTGGGGCGGCTCGAGGTATTGAAAACCGGTATCGGTGGGCACGTCGATCCCGGGCGTACCGTAATAGCGTAAACCGATGGTCTGAGTAAGACCGGTCCATACGTACACCATGTTGGCCACGATAGCGTCCCAGTCGAAATCGGCCGCGCATTTGCAAACCGCTTCAAAAGCCTGCTGATAATCGTGAGTGACCTGCTGGCACGTGTAGCCGGCGTATTTCGAGGTAAACTCGGCTGTAAATGGACGCAACGGCACGCGGTCGGGTTTCTTGTTGCGCATGGCGGTCACGTAACGGTCAAGGCGTTCCTGGTAGCGTTTCTCCATGTTCTCCGGCATTAGCGTCCTCCCCTCCGGGTCGTATCCTTCCTTACTTAAGCCCCCTATTTTTTGACTGGGCCATACGCTTGCGCTCGGCGGGCCGTTCCGGTCGGTAGGTATAGTCCGGCCACAAGGGACAATTGAAATCGATCCAGGCTTTCACCGCGCGCATCTCGTTCTCGGTTAGAGCCACGTCCTTATGATCTGCATCGGTCAGAACGTCGAAAAGGCGGCTCTCGAGCGTTCCGAACGACAGCGGCTCGGCTTTGAAATGGCGCATGCCGTACGTATAGTCGAAATAGTGCACCCAACCGCCCTCGATCAACGCCCGGTAGGAAGCGGGAACGCGGTCCTTATCAAGCGTGCCCCGCAAATTCGGGCCGGGGGCGCGGCGGCCCGCGTCGTGGCACTCGATACAATGGCGGTCCCATACAGGCTGGACCGCGGTTTCATACGAGAAGGGCACAGCCCCCCATGGCGGTTCTTCGAGCCGTACGGGCGCCCGTTGCAAGGCCTTCTGCAGCCCCATTCCCGGTGGCGCCTCCTGGCGGTTTTCGTGGCACCCGATACAACTGCGCTTCTCGCCCGGCTGCAACTGGACCACGCTCCGCATCCGCTGAATCTCATTGAAATCCTTATCGAGCAACTGGAAGTACAATTGCCGGGACGCCGGTGCGATGAAATTCGCCGAACCATCCTCCTCGATAGGCACGATACCATGCGACATCTTGGCCACGTAACTCGGCCAGCCCCCTGCCTCGGTGACTTCATAAAGTCTCTCTTTTTTCTTCGATACCTGCTTGTCCCAGCGGTAGTGCGTCGCAATCGGGACAAACGGCGCATTCGCCGTGCGGGTCAGGTAACTCGGAGCCTGTCCTCGTACCACGTGAATTGGCGCTGCATAAAAATCTTGAAACGGCGGGTGATCGTCTTGGTACTGGCCACAGGCGAGCCGCTCCAATCTGGCGGGCACTTCCTCTGAAACACGAAGGTATTTCGCCCGCCCGCGCGCCACCTTCGGCCCGAGACCGATGTAGACGTCCTGGAGAACAAAAACGCCCAGATTTTCCTCGGCAAGCACTGGGTCGATCGACGTGGCCAAAACAGGTGGCCGCGGCCGCGCCCGCAAAGGGCTTGGTTGCTTGCAACTGATCTCCGGATCAATGTAGAGCAACTCGCGGTTCCCGTACCGGTCGATCACGTACAGCGCAAAATTATGGTGGTCGTCGGGATTGTGGCTGACCAGAAAATGGTCTTTGGATACGGGGTGCGGATCGCGGAACGTCTCGGTGTGGGAGCGGCTCATCTGGTACTGGGGACGCGTGTCCGGCGTAATGTTGGTGATGGCGCGGGTATCGAACGGGCCCTTACCCCGGTCAATCAACGCGACCGGGCCATGGTGGTCGCCGTGGGACATCAGCGTGCAGACGATCTCGTTGGCGCCGGGCACCTCGTGGGCCTGACTGTAACAATTGGGCGTGTTGTTGCCGAATACCAGCTTAGGGTGCTGTCCGTCGGGACGGATACTCCAGAGCGTGTGACCGAAGTCAGCGCCCTTATCGAGATATTCGGAGCGCGTCCATAGGATATGGCCATCGCTCATGACGGAGGGCTTCCACTCGCTCAGATTGGCGAAGGAAAGACGCCGCATGGCCGACCCGTCGCGCTCCATCCGGTACAGTACATAAGCTTGGGGCCGCCAACACAAATACCGAACCGCGCAGCGTGTCGTGTTAAAAGCCAGACCGCCATCGGGTAACACCACAGGGTCGAAATCGTGAAACGGACCCTCGGAAAGCCGCTTCCACCGCCCGTCTTCGAGATTCAGCGAATACAGATGCCAGTACGAATCCCATCCCTCGACGAGCGGAACCTCGGGCCGGTAGGCAAAAAAAACGGTCTTGCCGTCGTAATCGAGCACCGGTTCCCGCACAATTCCTGCACTGCCGTCGAAGAGTTGCTCGACGGCGGCGAGGCCCGGTTCGAGACGGCCCTGCGCATCGCGGGGTATGTGGAGCGCGTAGATGCCGCCGCCAGGCTCCAGGGTCCCGTCCAGATGTTCGCTGTAATTGTGCGATTCAAGAAAAGGATGCCGTTTGGCAAACAAGACGTGTTCCAGCGGCGCCAGCGCAGGGTCGCGGAAAAAGAGCCGCCGCTTCGCCATACGCACATCGAGATAGAGTTCTTCGTCTTCCCGAGCGCTGGATTCACTGGCCGCCCTTGCCTCGAATTCCGCTAATTGCCGCCTTTCTTCGGTAACGTCTAGTCCCTCGGTTTCCAAGCGCTCGATCATCTCCGCAAACAGGACAAGCACCCGTTTGAGCGACCCAAGACGTGCGATCCGAGCCCAGTAAGGCGGACCGCCGGGATACGCGGGGCGGTCGGTTACCAGCGGTGACAGGTAATCGTTGTCGGGAATCCGGCTCCAGGTTTCGCGCTCGCGAAGGAAGGCGTAGCGCACGACTCCCTCCCAGTTCTTCTCGGCCAAACGGGCCACGGGCAAATAGGGCATGAGATCGTAACGACTCATGGGGTTGTGCCGCCGCGGGAAAGAGGCATCCGAGGTCAGGTCGAGTCCCGCAACGGATTGCCACTGGTTTCCATCCAGAGACAGGAGCACTTCGGCTTCGGTGACGATGCGATCGCGATAGTGCCCCTCGCGGTCGCGTGAGATCACCACCCGACTCACCTTGACCGGCTCAGGCCATTCGATCTGCGCCCAACCGGTACCGGCGGTGGCGGAAATCCAGCTATGGTCGTTGCCGTACAAACCGTCGTTCAGATGCGGGATGGCGTGGATGGCATAACCCTCGATCACGGAAGATGCGCTGGAGATTCCGCCGCGAGAAGCCAGAGCGAGATTGTCCGGACCGTCCGGGCCGTATATCTCGAATTCGTCCAGGCAGGGCTGGGTATTCCCACTGGTTCGGTGAATCGCCAACCGTACAAAGCGCGTCTTCTGCACCGGGAACTCGATGGTGCTGGTCCGAAGTTCAGGCTGTTCGACGGGAATACGCGCCAGTTTCTCCTCGAGTTCCTCGGATACCGACCGCCGCACCGCCTTGGCCATGCCAGTTGCGGACATTGTTTCGGGGAATGCCGCGTCGCTTGCCGATGTGATTAGCAACAAAAGCACCGGCAACACCGCACGCGCGCGGCGAATGTGCCATGGACTATTCTGTTCGTACGTCATGGAGACCCTCTTACATGTCGTCGCCGGCGTAATCATGCCTGACAGAACACTTCGCACGCTATGGTAGGCATAAACGGTGGCACGTGTCTACTTCGCCGTGGCGGAAGGCGACTCTGAACCTGATATAAACCCCATAAGACATATAGGACTCATGGGACCTATAAGACGTATGATTTTTCGGGGTGGGGGACTAACAAGGTTTAGAAGAACGCTTCCTTGAAATCGGCTGCGCGTAAATTCTACCCTTTATTTAAGCGCATGTGCGCCTTCAAACCTACAATCCCTGCAGAAGGAGACACCCGAGCCATGAAAACCTTCCATTTTTTGATGCTCGCACTTTTAACAGTAGCCTTGCTGGGCGGTTGCGCCACTATCCAGGCCGTTCGCGACGAACCCAGCCCCCTTCAGACTACAAAGGGAGACCCTTACATGGGCGACTGGGAAGGCACATGGGGCAGCACCAAGGTATGCGCCCAGGTTATCCCATTGGCAAACAAAACATACCGAATGAACCTGCTTTCGGCGTTTGACACGCCCGGTGCCACCCTGGCGGTGCTCGAGGGCGAGGCCGTCAAAGGAGGCGTCGAGTTCAGCGGAACCGGGGCCGGCGGCGACATGAAAGACGCACAAATCGCGATTGCTATCCGCGGCAAAAACATGACGGGACAGGTGAAAGGCGCGGTGTCTGGGGAACTCACGTTGCAGCCGGTGGTGCGTCTCTCTCCCACGCTCGGTGCGCGTCCCCCAAGGGACGCCCTTGTGCTGTTCGACGGCGATGACCTCGATCTATGGGAACAACGCAGCATCGACCCGTGGGGCATCAACTTAAAGAAGGCGGTCGGCGGTGAAAACCGCGTGGCATACTTGCGAAGCTGGGTTTGGGCACCCGCCCCCGGCAAAGCCCAATTCGCTTACGGGGTCGACGATGGCGCAAAGGTGTGGCTCAATGGCAACGAAATTCACTCGGTAATTGAGGACCGGAAGGTCACGCCCTGCCGCCACAAGGTCGCGGTGGATTTAGTCGAGGGCTGGAACTATTTCCTAGTAAAGGTGGCCCAGAACGATAAAGATTGGGGCTTCACGGCCAAATTGCGCGGCCTTGATGCCTCCCCCCTGGCGGACTTCTTCGTCGGCATTCCCGAAAAAGAGGCCTATCCTCTGGAATCGTTCGACGGAAACGTCGCGTTGTGGGAAGCGTCGGAAGCCTATACGAAGGAGGGCAAAACCGGCGCCGACCTGTTCGATGTGGCTTTCGCGCCCGAGTTAAACTACCCGGCGCAATGGAAACCCGTACCGCTGCCCGAAAGACCGGAACCGGGCCCCGCGAAATGGCTCCTGGTCGGTAACGGCGCCATGGAAGTGCGCGGCGGCAGCATCCAGACCAAGCAGAAATTCGTCGACCAGCAGCTGCACGTCGAGTTTCGCACGCCCTTTATGCCTGATAAAGATGGGCAAAAACGCGGCAACAGCGGCGTATTCCTCCAGAATCGGTACGAAGTACAGGTCTTGGACAGCTACGGACTTTCCGGAAAGAATAACGAATGCGGAGGCATCTACAAAACCGCCGCGCCGCGCGTGAACATGTGCGCGCCGCCCCTGCAATGGCAAACTTACGACATTACGTTCCATGCCGCGCGGTATAACGCGGATTGGGAAAAGGTCAAGGACGCGACCTTAACCGTCGTCCACAACGGCGTCACGATTCATGAGAATCAGCCCATTCCGGACAAGACCACCGGCTCGCAAGTATCCGCTATGTCGGAGCCCGACGCGTTGTCTCTTCAGGACCACGGGAATCCCGTATGGTACCGTAATATCTGGCTTGTCGAATTACCACCGAAAAGGAAGTAGAGACGACCCTGGCGGTGCGTTTTTTGCAGACTTTGCAACACGGACAGACACAGCGTAGCGTAGCCGCGATCAAACTGCCGCGTCCGAAGACGCACGGCTTCGCCGTTGCGGATAAGACGCATACCTTCGGTATTGCGAATAGACCACGCTCCGGCAACGGAGGACGGGCTGTCCAGCCCGTCCTTCAGACCACCGCGGACGGATACGTCCGCGCTGCTTATAATACTGACCGGCGAGGGCGCCGGTCCCACACCGGCAAAGACAAGAATTTTCGAGGCGGCGCCACACGGACAAACACGGACGTACACAGCGCGGACAAGCCGCAACCAAAATATAAACCCAAGAATCCACCCCCGGCCCGGCTTGCGCCGCGCCGAAAGACGCATGCCTTCGGCATCGCGGACCCGCCAGCGGGGGACAAAAGACTCGTACAATGAGGTTGCCCTGTTTTGACGGACACGCAACTCACATTGAGCGTGCTTCACGCGACGAAATCCGGGCCCGTGTTAGTCCGTGTCCGTTCGTGTTCTTGCGTTCTACTCCGTGGTAAACCGGTACACGGTTTTCTGGTAGTATTTGTCGCCGGGCTCGAGGATGCACGAGGGAAAATCCGGCTGGTTGGGCGAATCGGGAAAGTGTTGCGTTTCGAGACAGAACCCATAGCGTTTTTCGTAGACCTTCCCTTGCTTGCCGGTGATGGTGCCATCAAGGAAATTACCGGCGTAGAACTGCACACCCGGCTGGGTCGTGTAGACCTCCATGACGCGCCCGGATTCCGGGGCGACGACCCGTGCCGCCAGCGCAAGGGAGCCGTCCTTACTGTTTAACACAAAGTTGTGATCATACCCGCCGCCGCGTTTAATCTGCTCGTGGTCGGCGTTAATGCGCTCGCCGATGGGCGTGGGCTTGGTGAAATCGAAGGGCGTACCATCCACAGACGCCAGTTCGCCGATCGGTATCAACGTCTCGTCGACGGGCGTATACCGGTCCGCGTTGATCATCATAACGTGATCAAGGATATCGCCCGTGCCCTGACCATCCAGGTTGAAATAGCCGTGGTGGGTGAGGTTAATGGGCGTGGGCTTGTCAGTTACGGCTTCATAGACAATCTCGAGTTCGTTTGCATTGGTCAGCCAGTAATGCACCGTGGTCTTCAGCGTGCCGGGGTATCCTTCCTCGCCATTGGGGCTGACATACGTGAGCTTGAGGCCGACGGCATCCTCCCGCCCGACGGGTGTCGCCTTCCAGAGCACCTTATTAAAGCCCTTCACACCGCCGTGAAGGTGGTTGGGACCATCGTTGGCAGCCAGGGAGTATTCCTTGCCGTCAAGGGTGAATTTCCCCTTCGCGATGCGGTTGCCGAAACGGCCCACGAGGCAGCCAAAATAGGACGGATTCTCGATGTAACCCTCGATGCTGGGGTACCCGAGAACGACGTCGGCCAGTTCGCCGTTGGCATCGGGGACACGTAGCGACGTCACGATGCCGCCGTAATTGGTAATCTGCGCCTCCATGCCGTTGGCATTGGTAAGGGTATAAATGTCGGCTTTGCCTTCTCCCGGAACGGTGCCATAGGTCGCTCTCGTAGCAGTGGGCGTCCACATCATGTGTCCGGAACTTTCTTGAGTTGCACATCCGGAAAAAGTTACCGCAACGGCAAATAAACAAACTACAACCGCCCAACGTGTACGCATTTTACCTTTCCTCCAGAATTGGCTTCATTACTACCCACAAGCATGATGCCTCCCACGGCGATTTTCAACGGGAATACCTTCACGATAGTTTAAGGGTCCACCGACACAGGACTGGCCCACGCAACAT
>JAWODE010000205.1:0-11190 GCA_046483455.1 Candidatus Hydrogenedentota bacterium
GGATTTGAACAAAGTCAAATCCTCAAGCACCTTAGTGTTCAACATCATATTAAGTGGCAGCTGGTATTCTGCTGCGTTTGCTGTTCGGTATGCCCTATGGAGTGAGCGGGTCCGTGGCAGTTGCAGCGTTGGGCTCTGGTGTCGGCGCCCATGAAGCCGCGGCGCGTTTCTTTCTGCTGGAAGAAAGCCGGGCCGATGTGGCATTTGCTGTCTCGCTGGCGTGGATGGTCTTCGTAGGCATTGCGGGACTGCTGATCATGGCCTTCCCGAAGGAGAGACACCGCTGGTACCGCAGTGGGGTCCTCGTTGTACTTGCGTTTGGACTGCCTTCAGGTTTTGCGCTTCTCCCCGCGCTGTACACCGGGGAAAACGGAAATGCCGACAACGTGCTGTTGATCACGATCGACGCGCTCCGGGCCGATTATTGCTCGGTCTACGGCAGCGAGAATCCTACCCCGAACATCGACGCCGTTGCCGAGCGTGGGGTCGTATTCGAGCGTGCGTATGTGACGGCACCGTGGACGCTCCCTTCCGTGTACAGCATGTGTGCTTCCGATTATGCGCCGCTCTGGCTTCCGGGCCAAGATTTTCGCGAATGGGTTCACCGTGTTCGGACCGCGTTCTTCGAGCCCGAAGAGCCGACTATAGCGGAACGTTATAGGGAGAAGGGCTACCATACCGCATTCATCACGGGAAACACGTTGTTGGACGATCGCAGCCGCCTGTTGCGGGGATTCGACGACGTGTACATTTTTCCGATTCAGATAGGCGAAACCCGTAACCCGTGCGCCGGGATGCCGCTCCTGGGTCCTACCGTCGAGCGTATCCGGCCCGAAACGGCCCGTACGTGGCCCTTTGACTCGACCCGCCGCATTACGGCGTATGCGCGCACGTTTCTGCGCCACAATACCGGCCGTCCCTACTTCTTGTGGATTCATTACATGGACCCCCATGATCCCTATAATCCGCCGTATGCGTACCGCGATACGGTCACGGAACACGCTTTCTACCCCCGCAAACCCCCGGGCTCCATGTGGGACCCTGCGCGAAAAGAGCCGGATTGGGTGAAACCGGAGAATAAGATTATTATCGGCCCGGAAAAGTTGTATGCCGCGGAGGTCCGCTATGTGGACGATATGCTTGGGGAGTTTATCGGGCTTGCGGACCCGTCGACGTGGGTGATCATCGGCGCCGACCACGGCGAAGAGTTTTGGGAGCACGGCCGCATGTCGCACCGGAATGCGTTTTACGAGGAAAGCGTCCATGTCCCTTTGATTGTCTCCGGCCCCGGCTGTGTCTCGCGGCGTATCGCCCCGCCCGTGTCTTATGTGGACCTGCTGCCCACCCTGGCCGGACTGACGGGCCTTGAAGCGCCGGACTATTGGCAGGGGAAAAATCTTGCGGATCTCATCTCGGGAAAGGACATCCCCGGCTGGGAGCGGCCCTGCTTTGCCGGTTGCAACGACGCCACCGTTGCGCCACCGTCCGTGATGGTGGTTGACGGCGATATGAAGCTGATTCTGAATTTGGTCGACGGTAGTGTGGAACTGTACGATCTGTCGGAGGACCCCAAAGAACGGAATAACTTGGCGGAGGCCGGGATCCCGCCTGACGCGGAGTCCTTACAAAGCAAGGCGGAGGCATGGGTGGAGGAAGTGACGGAAAGGCATCGCACACGTAAGGCCCCGCCGCCTCTCGATGCAGAGGAATCGGAGGAACTGCGGAAGCAGTTCGAAGCCTTGGGTTACTTGTAACAACACAGAAGTCGGTTTCGTGAGGTCGCTTCAGCGGGCGTTACCGGCCGCCGGTTACTTGGTAATTGCGATGGGATAGATTGGGTGAGTTCTTACCGGGAAAGCAGATAGACTGGCCTGAATTCGGGGCAAAAGGGACTAAGGAACAATGGCAAATAGACCGGAATCAAGGGCTGAAGGCGGAGAAGCAGGTGCAGTACAAAAACTTGGCGCCTTGGCAGTGTGGTCATTAGCGCTACCGGGCCCATGGGTATACCGCGAGGTCGTGGGCGGACAGGCTGCGCCGTTCTGGTGTGGCACGCAGAGCGAAACGTGGCTGGTGGTGGGGATTGCCGCGGCGGGAGCGGCCCTGTTCATCTTTCTTGCCGGAGGGATACTCCAATGGACGGCGGGACGTTTCGCCAAGATAGCCTTGCCTTCTCCGGCGGCGGCATTCGGCGGGATGGTTTTTTTGTGGGCCGTTCTGATGCTCATACTCGAAATCGATCCGGTGCTTATCAGCGTGCCGACCGTGCTGTATCCCACGGCGCTTTTTCTTGCGGCCCTTCTTCTTCGAGCAATGTGTAGGATGCCATACGGGACGAGCGGTTTTGTGGCCGTGACGGCGCTGGCTTCGGGCATTGCGGCGCACGAAATGATTGCGCGGGCGTTTCTGCTCACTGAGATGCGGGCGCGGGCCGCCTTTGACTATTCCCTGATGTGGATGGCCTTTGTGGGCCTTGCCGGCGTCCTGCTTATGGCCGTTCCTCGAACCGGCTACCGTGCATACCGGGGCGTGGTCCTGGCTGTGCTGGCGTGTGTGTTGCCGGTCTGGCTCGGCGTGATGCCGCATTTGATCAACCCGCCCGACACGCGGATGGAAAGCCTTGTGATGATTACCATGGATGCCTTGCGGGCGGACCACTGCTCCGTGTACGGCAGCGCCAACCCCACCCCGAATATCGATGCCGTCGCTGAGAAAGGCGTGGTATTCGAGCGAGCGTATGTCACCGCACCCTGGACGCTTCCGTCGGTGTATAGCATGTTTGCCTCGGATTATTCGCCGCTTTGGCTCGAGGACCAGAATGGAGGCGAATGGGCCGCGAGTATCGAAACGGCCTTTTTCGATCTGCATGAGCCGACAATAGCGGAACTGTTTCAGGAAAAAGGATATAAGACCGCGGCGTTCATCGGGAATTCCCTTCTGGGTGACACGAAACGGCTCTTGCGGGGTATGGACACGGTAAAGGTCTTGCCGAACCGTGGAGCGGAAACGCACAATCCGTGCGAGGGCATGCCGTTGCTGGGGCCCGCGCTTGTCCGCCTTCGACCCGGTTTGGAAAGAAAGTGGCCGCTGGACTCGACGCGCCGGCTAACCGCGTATGCGCGTCGCTTCTTGCAAAGTGCCCGCGGCGAACCGGTATTCCTTTGGATACACTACATGGATCCGCACGGGCCCTACAATCCGCCTGACGTTTATCGCGACGTGGTGACCAAATACGCTTTTTATCCCTCCCAACCGGGCGTCGGCTGCGAATGGTCCCCTGCGCTCAAGAACCCGGCGTGGGTAGAATCGGAGAAACCGCAGTTCATCCCCCAGGAAAAATTGTATTCCGGTGAGGTGCGCTACGTGGACGAAATGCTCGGCACGGTGCTCGACCTGATTCCCAAGGAGTCGTGGGTCGTTCTCGGGGCGGACCATGGCGAGGAGTTTCTGGACCATGGGAGGATGGCCCACGGGATAACGTTTTATGAAGAGACCATTCATGTGCCCTTGATCATCGCGGGACCGGACTGTGTGCCCGGACGGGTTTCCACGCCGGTATCTTACGTCGATCTTATGCCCACGCTCGCCGAATTGAAGGGCATCGAACCGCCTTCTTATTGGACCGGAAAAAGCTTTGCAGGGTTTGTGGCGGGACAAAACGCCGAGAATTTGGACCGCGAATGCTACGCGGGGTCGAACAATAGAACCGTACTGCCCCCGTCAGCCATGGTCCTCCAGAACGAATGGAAGCTCATTTTGGATATACGAGGTGACGAGGTAGAGTTGTACAATCTTGAAGATGACCCGAAAGAGCAAGAGAATCTGGCCGACGAAGGGCTACCACCAGAAGCCGAAATCCTGAAAAGCAAAGCCGCGCAGTGGGCGCAGAATGTGACGCAGAAACATCGCACGGATCGAGAATCCGCTCCGGCCGAGGTTCCCCCGGAATCAAAAGATTGGCGGAAGGAATTCGAAGCGCTTGGCTATCTGTAAGAAGAAATTGAAAACCAAGGGTAAAAAGCACCCCAGTGTGTGCGTCCTTGGCGGGCCTCTAGTTCGTGTCCACGAACGCACGTCCCCGGACTTGACTTTTCCAATCAACCGCATGTCTATTCGCGCGCCTCATTAGGTCGCGGCTTGCCGAGACTCCCGCTCGGCGAACACCGGTGCGGCACATCCATTCTAGCCGTGCGGTGGACAGTATTAAGGGGCATCCAGAAGCGTCTAGGTGGTCCATCAAGCGCAACCAGTCCGTCCAGCTTCTCTCCCTAGTCTAGTGCACGGCAAGCATTCCATTTCGCAAGTCGCAATTTTCTGATTCGAATATTCACCCTTTGCTAATAGACCACTAACATTCTTCCGCTAGACTTGCGCCAGCTTTGGGGTGGTTTCTGACGCTTTCATGCGTGGGCTGCATAGCGAAAGCCCACTGTAACCGACAAGGGTTTTGACCATAGATACGAGGCGAACGCTTCGGTCATTGGAAAGAAACCTATGACGTCGGTCTGCCACAAAGGGAGGCCGCGGTAAATGGCCAAACACGTATGTGGAGGTGAGTGTGGGGCTCCGTTTCTTATGCGGGAAAGTCTTGCATATTTCTACCGCTTCTTTACATGCATGATGGCGGAAGAAAGGAGAATCGCATGAAAGCAATAGCACGGCTGGCGGTCGGGCTATGCCTGGGTGGATGTATCTTGGCATGGGGCGCCAGTTCTTACGGGGAAGAGATGTCGAAAGACGCTATGATGGAGTTGATCCAGGAGTTGAAGCAGCGCGTCGAGGATCTCGAGAACAAAGTGGAAGGCGTTGAGGACCAGGTTCCCGCAAACCGGGCTTTGACCGAGCGGCGGATGGACCAGCTCGAAGAACAACTCGACGCGAAGAAGGAATTGGCTGATAACGATTTCCGCGTGTACTGGAAGTCGGGCTTGCGCCTGGACTCCGGCGACGGCAATTACAAGCTGAAGATCGGGGGGCGCATTCAGAACGATTTCGCCTGGTTCGATCAAAACAAGAACGATCTCTGCCTGCTCGACGACGCTGAGGACGGTGTCGAATTCCGCCGGGCGCGCCTGTACATCAGCGGGGATATTTACGATTCCGTGGCGTTCAAGGCCCAATATGATTTCGCAGGGGGCGACGCGGACTTCAAGGATATGTATATCGCATTAAACGATATCCCAACGGTCGGTCAGCTCAAGATCGGGCACTTCAAGGAGCCTTTCAGCCTGGAAGAGCTAACGAGTTCGAAATACATCACGTTCATGGAGCGGGCTTTACCAAATGTGTTTGCGCCTTCGCGTAACACCGGTGTGCAACTTATGAACGATTTCTTCGACGGCCGGATCACGGCGGCCGCGGGGCTCTTCTACGACGCGGATAGTTACGGCGAAGGCGCTGACGAGGACCGTGGCTGGCACTTCACGACCCGGTTGACCGGCCTGCCTTATTACGCGGAAGAAGGTCGGAAACTGGTGCATTTGGGCATGAGCTACAGCCACCAAAACCCGGATGAAGATATCCGCTACCGCCAGCGTCCCGAGGCGCATTTGTCTCCGCGGTACATCAACACCGGCAACTTCCGGTCCGATGCCGTGGACTTGTGGGACTTTGAAGCAGCGCTGGTGTACGGGCCCTTCTCGTTGCAGAGTGAGTATTTTTACACCGATGTCGATACGGATTGGCTATGTGGCGACGAGGACTTTGATGGCTGGTACGTGTACGGGAGCTACTTTCTGACGGGAGAGCACCGGCCCTACAAGACATCTTCAGGCAAGTTCGATCGCGTCAAGCCCACGAGCAATTTCAACCTTTGGGGCGGCGGCGAAAAGGGCTGGGGCGCCTGGGAAGTCGCGCTGCGGTATTCCGAACTCGATCTCAACAGCGATCGCCTTCTGCGCGGCGGGCAAGAAGATAACATAACGGCGGCACTGAACTGGTACCTGAATCCCAACACCCGCGTAATGCTCAATTACATTTACGCGGACATCGAGCATGATCTCTATGAAGACGACATGCAAACGCTTCAGGCCCGGTTCCAGGTTGATTTTTGAGCTGGGGAACAACTCTTGGCTGGTTACGCAATGGTGTGAAATCGGCAGTCGGATCCCAAAGCTGTAGATCCGGAGAGATGTTGAAATGACGGTAACAAGATTGTCTATAGGAGGAGAAGTGAAATGAAGCATATCAGCATGATTAGCATGGCCCTTCCGGGCAAAGCCGCGAGCCTGTTGTCCAAGCAGTATCAACTGCAAAATTTGGCCGAGGCCGTTCGTATTGCCCAGGGTGTAGCCGATCTAGTTGGCCTTTCGAAGGGTGACGAGTAAGGAATATGATTGCGCCAATCAAGAGGGCGCGGTGCACAATATTGCCGGCGGTCGGCCTTGATGGCCGCCGGCTCCACCACGCGCGTTGGATAGCGGAACTACAACGAGTCTAGTTAAGCAAAAGGAGGCTGGATTATGTTACACAAGTTGATGCTCAGAGGGATGGCTATAGCAGGCGCAATGATGGTCGCGGCCCTGCTCTCCAGCGGTACCGCCTCGGCGGCCGAGGACGTCGTGATGGACGGGTCGACCACCGTCGGTCCTATCGCCAAAGCGTTTGCCGAGTATTACATGGAAAATAACCCGGACGTGAACATCACCGTGAGCGAATCGGGCAGCGGAAATGGCGCTAAGAGTCTCATCAATTCGACCTGTGACATCGCAAACATGTCGCGGTTCATGAAGGGGAGTGAGTTCACGGCAGCGGTCGAGGCCGGCGTGACCCCGGTAGCCCACATCGTAGCCCTCGATGGCATTGCCGTGATTGTCCACCCCAGCAACCCGTTAAAGGAAATCACTCTTGCCCAGTTGAAGGACGTCTATCAGGGCAAAATCAAGAACTGGAGCCAGCTTGGGGGCCCGAATGTGAAGATTGTCGCCATCAGCCGCGACACCAACAGCGGCACCTACGAAACCTTTGAAGGCATCGTGATGCAAAAGGAAAAGATGGCGGAAGGCATCGAATACGTAGGGAGCAACGGGGCGGTGCGCAGCCGGGTGCAAAGCACTCAGGCGGCCATCGGCTATGTTGGCGTCGGTTTCCTGGACCGCAGTGTGAAAGGGCTCGCCGTGGAAGGTATCATGCCTAGTACCGAAACGGTCAAGACCGGCGAATACGCCATCTCCCGTCCGTTGTTCATGTTAACAAACGGCGTTCCGAAGATGGGGTCCACCCTGTGGAAGTTTGTGAACTTGTATCTGTCCAGAAAGGGCCAGGAAATTGTCGAAGAAATCGGTTTTGTGCCGGTGACAAACTACTAGCGGACCCTCGGAGACAAAAACCTGGTAAAGGAATCCAGTGGCGGCATCGAGAGAACACAATAGCGATAATGCACGGCAGGGCTCGCCCGGTTCCCCGGGCGGGCCCTCACGCCGGAATTTGTTACTCAGCAAGCGGGCCGGCCGAATACGAAGGTTGAGCAGCTTGCTGGGAACAGGCATTCTCTTGCTGGTGACGAGCACGTCCACTTTTGCAGTGTTGTTCATCTTTATCTACATCGTCAAGGATGCCTTGCCCTTCTTCCAGGCGGAGGGTTTTAGAGAATTCTTCACGAGCACACGGTGGTATCCGTCAAGCGAAGAGGCTGAATTTGGCACGTTGGCCATTATTTACGGCAGCGCGATGGTGACGTTCGGGGCCATTGTTTTTGCGGTCCCCCTCGGCGTCACTGCGGCAGTGTGCTTGAGCGACGTGCTGCCGTTTACGGCACGGCAGTTTGTCAAACCGGTCATCGAGATGCTGGCGAGCATCCCCTCCGTGGCTTATGGTTTCTTTGCCCTGGTGGTCTTCGCCCCAATCCTTCAGGAGCAAGGCGGGCGTCTTTTGGCCATTCTGATCTGGGTGGGGGGCGGCCCTATCGGTATTCTAGCAACCTTTCTGCTCAGTGAAATCATCGTCCGGAAGTTACCCGACAGGGTCTCGTCGGCGGCCCGGCTTCCCGTAATTGGGCTTTTGGCCGCTGGATTTTTGGTGGCCTTATATCTTTTCGGACACCAGGCGGCGGCCTTGGAAATTTCCAGCGGGACCAATGCCCTCAATGTATCGATTATCCTCGGGGTCATGGTACTACCGACCATTGTGAGCGTTTCGGAAGACGCGCTCCAGGCAGTGGGACGTGAGTTACGCGAGGGGAGTTATGCCTTGGGCGCGACGCGCGCTGAGACCATGCTCCATGTCGTCATTCCCGCTGCGAGCGGCGGGATCGGCGCAGCCATTATCCTGGGGTTGATGCGCGCCATCGGCGAGACCATGGTCGTCTGGATGGCATCGGGCAACGCGGCGCAGATTCCCGAGCCATGGTTCAATTTCTTTGAACCGATCCGCACACTGACGGCAACCATTGCGGGCGACATGGGTGAGGCCGACCATGTAACGGGGTCGTCGCGGTATCATGTGCTGTTTGCGATGGCGTTTCTGCTTCTCGCGATTTCCTTTGCGTGCAATCTATTCAGCGAGTGGGCAGTCCGACGCGAACGAAAACGGTTAAGCGGGGTATAGGCTTATGGACCTCGGTACCCGAAAACTGGTCGACCGCTACTTTACGGCTTTCGGCGTGGTGTCAATACTCCTGATGACTGCCTCACTGGTTGTGCTTTTGGGACCCATCGCGCAGAAAGGCATTGGAGCATACATCTTTCGAGGCACGATTGAATGGCGCCGGATGGTGCTAAACGAGTTCGGACGAGGCGATGAAGAAGCCTTGGCCCGGGAAATGACTCTTACCGGCAAGGCCCGGCAGCCCGTTTACGACATGCTCGAGACGTTTCGTGCTGACATGAAGGACATGGATTCGGCGGATCGCCGAGAGTATCGCGCGTCCCTGGATGAGCTTGAGGATTGTGTTACCAAGCTGTTAGGACCGGCCCCGGGGACAGACGAGGGCGTATTGCCTCGTCAAAAATACGGCGCTACCCGCTGGGACCGTGCCCAAATGCTCATACACGACGTGCTCTATTATGTAGAATGGGTACCGAGTGAAACAGGCGGAATGATGGAGCAGACATTTCGGCCGCGGGTGGATTTGTTTCGGGGCACCTCCCTCGAGCCGCTATTTACATATATCGAAGAGCACACCGATGAAATGCTGCGCCCGGAAAGAACCTTTTACTGGCGTTTTTTAACCGATGACTCCGTGGACGCCCACATTTTTGGGGGAATCTGGCCGGAGGTGTTGGGTACGGTCTACCTGACCTTGGGCGCGATGCTGTTTGCAGTACCGATGGGCGTCATTGCGGCCATCTATCTCGTCGAGTATGCCAGGGAGTCCCTATTGCTGAGTTTCTTACGCACTTGTATCAGCACGCTGGCAGGCGTTCCAAGTATCGTGTTTGGGTTGTTCGGGTTGGCTTTTTTCGTCAACACGCTGCGCGTATCGCCTTCCAAGAGTGTGCTGGCGGGCTCGCTTACGCTTGCGCTGCTGGTGCTGCCCACGGTGATCCGGGCTTCCGAAGAGGCGATTAGGGCGGTCCCGACCACGTATCGCGAAGCGGCGTTGAGTCTTGGGGCATCTAAATGGCGCATGGTGCTGACGGTGGTGTTGCCGGCCGCCCTGCCGGGTATTTTGACGAGCATCGTTATCAGTATGGGGCGCGCGGCGGGTGAAACGGCGCCGATTATTTTTACGGCCGCCGTGAGTGTGGGGCAGTCTCTTAGCCCCCTTGAGGTATTTGATAACCCTACGCCGGCGCTGCCCTGGAATATTTACAACCTGGCCACGGAACATGAGGCCGTGGACGAAATCCGCCATGTCCAATTCGGTATGGTGCTCACCCTTATAGCACTTGTGCTACTCTTGAATATGACGGCAATCATCCTGCGCGCGCGCATCACGAAGAAGTTGAAAGGATAGAGTCGAATAATGCAGCAGTCATTTGTAGAGGCGGTCACGGGAACGGATGAGGGAGAAGAAGTGCCGCCACCGGAGGAACAGGAACAACACCTCATAACCGAACAATTCTCGGTGTTTTATGGCGACAACGAAGCGGTCAAGAAAGTCGACTTGTCGATCCCGCGCGGCATGGTTACCGCTATTATCGGACCCAGCGGCTGCGGCAAAAGCACCTATCTCCGCGCCATGAACCGCATGAACGACCTCATACCCAACTGCCGGGTTACGGGTAAAATGCTTTTCGATGGGTTCGATGTGTATGGGAAGGACATCAATGTTGTGAGCCTCCGACAGAAGGTGGGCATGGTGTTTCAGAAGCCGAACCCCTTTCCGAAATCCATTTACGAAAATGTGGTATACGGCTCGCGGCGGCTGGGCATACGAAATCGCCTCCAGTTGAACCAGATTATGGAACGCAGTTTGGAGCGGGCCGCGCTATGGAACGAGGTGAAGGATCGCCTCCACCAAAATGCGCTGGGCCTGTCGGGGTTGAGGGCCTCGTAGTGGTACTCCGGATCGATGATCACCGGCAGATAGAGCCGCTGGGGATTTGCCTTGGAGAACCCGGCATTCTTGTCCGAGCTCCACTGCATCGGCGTGCGCACCCCGTCGCGGTCACCGAGGTAGACGTTGTCCCCCATGCCGATCTCGTCACCGTAGTAGATGACCGGCGTGCCCGGCAGCGAAAAGAGCAGGATGTTCATGAGCTCCATGAGCCGCCGGTTGTTCTCGAGAAGCGGGGCGAGGCGTCGTCTGATTCCGAGGTTGAGCCGCTGTGAAGGGTCACGGGCGTAGGCGCGGTACATGTAGTCCCGCTCCTCGTCGGTGACCATCTCGAGGGTGAGCTCGTCGTGATTCCGCAGGAAAATCCCCCACTGGCAACTGTCGGGAATGTCGGGCGTCTGCTCGAGAATGTCGGTGACCGGAAAGCGATCCTCGGTCTTCACGCTCATGAACAGGCGCGGCATCAGTGGAAAGTGGAAGCACATGTGACACTCGTCGCCCGAGCCGAAGTACTCGACCGCATCCTCGGGCCACTGGTTTGCCTCGGCAAGCAGCATCTTGCCGGAGAACTTCTCGTCGATATGCGCTCGCAGCTGTTTGAGGAAGGAATGGGTCTCGGGAAGGTTCTCGCAGTTGGTGTTCTCCCGCTCGTAGAGGTAGGGAACCGCGTCGAGGCGCAGGCCGTCGACTCCCATGTTGAACCAGAACTCGGTCAGCCGAAACAGTTCTTTGCGCACCGCGGGGTTGTCGAA
>JAWODE010000742.1:0-6988 GCA_046483455.1 Candidatus Hydrogenedentota bacterium
CCCGGATAGGGGAGCTCGAGCAACCGGGCGACTTTGTCAAAAGATTCGCCCACGGCATCGTCTCGAGTGGTGCCAAGCACACGATAGTGATGAGGCTGCTCGCACCAGATAAGCGACGTATGACCGCCACTCACTACGAGCGTAAGGAACGGGAACTCTGGAGGTCTATCGGTCAAGAAAGAGGAAAAGATGTGGCCTTCAATGTGATGGACCGGCACAAAGGGCTTGAGCCAAGCATAGGCCAGGGCTTTTGCGAAACACACACCCACAAGAAGGGAACCCATCAGACCGGGACCCTGCGTTACCGCAAGAGCAGCAATATCCTGAAGGCTGCACCCGGCATCACCCAGGGCTTTTTTCACAAGCTGGGAAATACAGAGAATATGCTGCCGCGAAGCGATTTCTGGAACCACCCCGCCAAATTCGGCGTGCACGGAAATCTGAGAAGCCACTTCGTTGGCAAGAATCCGGCGGCCTTCCTGCACTATGGCAACGCCTGTTTCATCGCACGAGGTCTCGATCCCGAGAACACAGCTCATTGCACCAACTCCGAAACGTGTACGAGAGAAATGCCTTGGGATTTCAGGAGCCGCATCGTCTCCGGAAGCATGGCGACGGTAGTACCGCGGAAATGACATATACCGATAGCGTGCCCATCGGTTTTCACCGCTTCAACGAGCGCCGCGATCTGTCCGCGAATGTATTCCGGATCGGTCTCGTTGTCGAGAAACACCGAGCGCCTGGCGACCGGTACCTCCAGTTCCCGCGCAACGGTCTCGGCGACCGTCTCGGCGGTGGTGCGGCTATCCACGAAAAACATGCCCTGTTTTTTCAAGGCGCCGAGCAGTCGTTTCATGGCTTGTTCGTCAGCTGTAAACTTCGAACCGGTGTGGTTGTTCATACCGACCGCGCCCGGCACTTGCGCAAGGGCCTCCGTCAGGCGTTCCTCCATTTCGGAAGCTCCCATGGCGGTGGTAAGTTCCCCCGGGTATGCATTCCGGCCGTTTCCAGACTCGAGAGGCATGTGAAGCAGGATTTCAAAACCACGAGTCTGGGCGGATTGGGCCGTTTCGGTCGCAAACGGCGTACCGGGCAAGATAGACAGGGTCAAACTTGGGTCCATGGTCAAAATCGCATCGGAGGCAAGACCGCCGTAGCCGCCATCATCCACAATGATGGCTACACGCATACCCCCCGCTGGAACATTCGTCTCCTGCAAAGGACTTTCCGTCTTCCCCAAGGGAAAGGCAGCCCCCCCCCAGGAAACCCGGAGATATCGGGCTCGAAACCAAATAAGCTCCGGAAAAGCAGGGGCGATTCCTCGTAAATGAGCCGGGGATCGGTTGGAAAATATTTTTTGGAAGACCGAAATAAATTCGGAACCTCTTGAATTTCCACACGAACGATTGGACGGTTCCGCCATAACACTTCCAACAAACACTGATTCGGTCGAAAGGAAACCTCGGGGGCCTCATCCCGAACGTCGGCGAGAGAAGTGGCCAGAAGTTGGCGCAGGTTCCCGGGGGCCATACCGGGGGCGCCGGTCAGACGATAAGCGTATAAACGCCATTGCGTGGGGCCGTCCTGCCGATCTTCCACCGATGTTTTGGACACTTCAACGACGTTGGAGGCGTTCATCAAGACGTCGTAAACATTGTTGGCGAGCTCGTCGCATGCGGGCCGCAAGTCATGGCGTTCCGCACCGCCCATAATACGCACGACAGCGAATTCACGGTCGAGCATCGCAAAGTGCAGTTCAACGCCAGGGGCGGAACCACCCTTTCTCTCGGAAACCGAGACATTCTGAAGCGCCATGCCCTCTTTAATCGTGTCGATCACATTCTGGGCCGACATCGTGGGCGGCACACCGACATCGATAGCGTGAAAACGCCACGTAGCGCCTTCGTCGCTCCGGGTAACAGGAACGGTGCGCAGGATGCTGGATTCCGGCAACTGGCACATGGTAAGCAGGTCATCAATATGCCGGACCATAGCTGCATTGGCTGGAGCAATATCGAGCGGACGGGAAGCGATATACATTCGTATCAGCATGATGCTCGCAACCACACAGACCGCCACCGCCGCCAGCCCCGCCAACGGAATGCCCCAACTCGCCGGCGAAGTCCGCGCCGGGGAGTGGACCATAGACGGAATATCGTTTGAGTTCTCCGACGATTCCAGCATTACACATCCACCCATTCCACCGGACTTATTGCACGCCCCAGAAACCGTTGCCCGACACGCGCAAAGTTCTCCGGTGCATCCGTTACCAAAAAGGTGTATTCGGGCGGCGAATCCCCCGCCTGGCTCAGGCATAACTCATCGAGCGTAACCGCCACCGCATGAGATGTCGACTCCGCGCTATCCACAAGGGACACCCGCGGCCCCACCGTCTCCTGAATAATATCTTTGAGCAACGGATAATGCGTACAGCCCAGCACGAGGGTATCGATATCGTTCTGAAGCAATTCTTCAAGGTAAATACCGGCCACTTCGCGAGGCACGTCGCCCTCCACCCAACCTTCCTCGGCAAGAGGGACAAACAAAGGACATGGCTTTGAAAAGACCTGCGTATTGGGGCCACGTTGGCGATCGCCTCGTCATACGCCCTGCTTCCAACGGTGCTCGCCGTCCCGATCACGCCAATGCGGCCGGTGTGCGACCTTTCGACCGCGGCTCGGGCGCCCGGCATGATCACCCCAATGACGGGTATGTTCAAGTGATGGCGCAACGTATCGAGAGCACAAGCCGACGCAGTATTACAGGCTACCACGAGCATTTTGATGCCGCGAGAAACCAGCACACCGGCACACCGCGCTGCGTAACGCTGAACGGTCTCACCGGATTTGGTGCCATAGGGAACGCGAGCCGTGTCGCCGAGATAGATGATGGACTCGCCTGGCAAACGCGCGGCCACACGTGCAAGGACCGTCAGCCCGCCAACGCCGGAGTCGAAAATCCCGATGGCGGCGTTGGAATCAGTCATCTTCAGACGCCTGAAGTTCGTTGCCCGCAAGCCAGTGGGGGTCGGGCTCCACCGGCCGCGCCCAATCACAATGCGCGTCCTGAAAGGACTCGTCCGCGGAAGCGCCTTCGATAAGGAACCGCACTTTCGAGACAGCACGAGAATCTTCGTCCAACAGCTCAGAAGAAGAGAGGGTGTGCACGACGCTTTGCAGAAACAGCATTTCACTAGAAACGCTCGGCTGTTTTCGCAATCCGGAAACCGTTTCCATGCTCAGATCAACGACCAGTTCTCCGGATTCCATCAAGAATATCCCTCTCACGCGTGTCCCGGGCGCGGCTACCGGAGTCAACACCCCATCCGGTCCCTCGAAGAGGGCCTCAAGAGCAGTGTGAAGATTGGCAATCATACTTTCACCCAAGGTCAAGCGCCGGATTTCCGGAACCAGGAGACGCCCGTCCTCGGATGCGAAGAAAAGCGGGATTTCCCGGCGGGATTCAGAACGCACTTGCGTTTCGGCATTCGTTTCATCGGCACTGGCAGGAGTTGCGGAAGGAAGCGGCTTTGGAAACGGGTCCTGTCCCCGTTGCATCAGGTTAAAGACCAGCAACCCCAGAGCGACCGCCAGAATCGCTGTCACCATGGCCCAAAGCCCTAGTAACGCTTTCTTGACGAAGTTCTGCCGGTCATCGGCATTCATGGTGTTGCTCCGTTTGCGGCCAGGCCGCGCGCATATTCCAGGATGCCCTCGGCGAGCCCCTGGGCAATTTTCATTTGGTAGCCTTCTTCAGCAAGCTTAGACGCCTCGGCGTGATTGGTCAGGCATCCCACCTCAAGCAGAATGCACGGCATGTCGACTTCATCAAATAAACGGCAGCGCGCTCTTCGTATCCCCCGATTCGTAGCACCGGTTGCTTCGGTGAGTTTGCGGGCTGCCTCGGCTGCGATATCGGCGCTTTGGGCGGCATATAAGCTTGCGCCTGTGGCTTCCGTCTCGGGCTTGCCGAGTGCCGCACTCAGCCTGGCGTCAGGCGGCACGAAAATCTCGAATCCCTGCGCAAAGGGCGAGAATCCCGCACCTGCATGGATACTGACGAGCAGATCGGCTTTTTGGGCATTCGCAAGCCGCGCCCGCGCCTTCAGGGCGGGGTTAGCATCCTGAGAGCGGGTAAGCATAACCCTCCCTTCGAAGGAAGCTTGGAGTACCCGCGCCGTTCGGCGAGCTATGGCAAGCGTAAGGTCTTTTTCAACGATTGCCGCACTCTGACAGCCCACGTCGACTCCGCCATGGCCGGCATCGATGACGATCACGTTGATTGGGCCGATCCTCTTCGGTTTTGCGGGCCGGTCCCTGGTTATGGGATCAAAGTCTGCAAGCGGCGTCTCTTCAGCCGGTTTATCGGGCAAATCCAAATCTTCCATAACAACGGTCTTGGGCTCGCGAATCCGCTCTTCCGGCTTTTCGGAAATCCCAACTTCCTGGCTGACGTTCACACCAAACGCGTCTTCAAAAAAGGGGACAATATCGGTGAGCGCCATGAGAATATCGGTACGGTCACGAACAACGGTGTGGCGGACTTGAAACTGCTTACGCGATGCATTAACACTTCTCCCATCCAGCCTTACCCACGCAGTTTTGCCGAGAAAATCGAATTGGGCGCGCCCCGAAAGGATGTTTGCCCCGCCGCCGAATTGGTGAATAACGGCATTGATGGGAACATAAGCGACATCGCCGATTTTGCGCAGTTCTATGGTCGCGGTTCGCGGTTCGTCGGCCACTGAAACTTTGAAAGTAACACTCGCTCCTTTTGTTTCCGCGGCGAAAACTTTGGGATTGGTCTGCAAAACAGCGAGAAACACTACGCACACGCAACGAAGCAGCACAAGACTCGACACCATCCTCCCTCGAAAAAACCTGGCAGTAAACAAAAGCCTATGCACTCCTTTATGCTGGCAATGGGTTCTTAGAAAAAGGGATTCCTTAGCCTTATCAATCCGCTGAATACCAGACAGACGCCCGAAGTTCCGTCCGGCTCTCTCTATTTCTTGAGGTTTATTATGCGTTGCTGGACAAAAATACTCTCTTCGGGCTCGTGACTCCCTCCCCACCGCGTGGTAGTTAACGCCAGAATTACCGAAAGAACGAGAAAGAGAGCAACGAGTATCCCGAGCCCAATTTTATCGCGCGTGGTCATAGATGACACCCTCCCGAACACCGCGTGTCCAGCAACTTGGCAGGCTCTCTTTATCCAATTGCAAGTATAGCAAAGGGTTGTGTGCCGAGGCCAACTTGGCTGAGGGGGTCATTCGCCCTCACTCCATTTTCGAAAATTCATCCCCTTCCCTAGCTTAATTTCTTTTTTCCTCTCGAGTTTGATGCTCGCCTGGGCTTTCGCAACTTCTGCATTCAGCTCTTCAAGACAGGCCTTGCACAGACGCTTGCTAAGACTGATCGCAGGGGCGCCGCACCGGCCACACACCGCTTTATTTTCCAAGTCGGCCAAAGAAGCAATACGCCCCGCCCCAAGCAGGCGCAAGATACAGGACAATTCAACGCCCGTAAGTTCAGTAAGCTCTTGCGCGGTAAGGTTCGGATGTTCTGCCAGCGCTTGGCGCACGCTCTCGTAATCCGCATCCTCATCCGGTTGGCATAAAGGACATACCATCTCGGTTTGCTTGTTGAACATCCGCGAACAGCGCGGGCACTTTGAGAGTGGCATGGCCCTTTTCTCCTAATCATCATAAACCATGGAAATCGTGTCGTACCTTATTTCAAGATTCCCGAGCACCCCCGCTTTCACAACATATCCCTCGTCCGAAATATTTACTCCCACTACAATGCTTCTGATGGGGCGCCCCATCTCATCGCGCAAGGCCGTTACGGGGTTCGGATAGACAACCCGCAGCCACGTCCGTTCCTTCACCGGACACGACAGCGCGCCGTCACAAAGATGCTCGCCCTTATCCGAGCCGACTACGCTCAGTTTTGCGCCAGGGGCGAAGATATACTTGTCTTTCACACCTTCCGGGCGCAGACGATTTCCCTCCAAGGTACGAGTCAGGATATCGCGCCGCAATTCCGCGCGCGCTCCCTCTTCATCCGCCGGCGCACTGCACGAAAGCCGGACACGCTGGAGACGCTTTTGCATCCAGTGAGTCATACGGATCACTTCGTCGGCGCGCCCTTCCTGAAGTGCCCGGGCATATCGTGTAGCAGCACAGTCCGGCAAAGGATTTGCCGCCAAGCGGGTACTGGAAGCTGACTGCTCTCCATCCTCCAGACCTTCGAGATTCGCTGCGAGAACCATTGGACTGCCGTCGGAAAGCGCCCGCTCGGCTTCTTCCCCGGCATCGTCCCTTGCACCATTTTCGGACTCAGAGGGTCGTTCTGCAGGATGGATATTCAGGTCATGCGTGCCATAAGCGGCCCACACAGTCACGCCGGCAGCAGCCGCTGCCGTTCCCATGGCGATAAACAGTGGCCATATCTTCAGTCCTGCAACAGTCACTTTCTCAGACCTTCTCCGGATGTGTTCCTGCGCATGAAGACCCAAGAATCTCCGATAAACAGGAATAACTCACAAAGTTCTTTCCTTTAGTGTGCTTATGCTATCCCCCAGAATAGAATGAACCACTGCCTCCTTCTAATTATAGCATGATAAGCGGAATGCCGCGAACAGTCAACAAAATACCCTCGGCAATTTCTCAGTCCTCAGTATTTCACGTATTTTCTGCGGGCTAATCAGGGTTATCGGCGAAAAGTCCACGACGATGTCCGGTATTTTTTATTGACGAGCACACGCATTTCAGACAACTCGGTCAAGAGGGGCTCAACGTAAGAGGACTGAATTTCGAATGCTTCCCGGAGGACTTCGCGCAACTGCTGAGCTCCTAAAGGAAGGGCGGAAACGAACGTCTCATGGGAACGGTCCCCTCGATAGGCGGGCCGGTCCTTAGGTTCCCATATATAACGAGCCATCGCTGACCGGTCAATGCGATAAAGCAGCGTGCCGTGATGAAGAA